>JAYWDP010000428.1:0-10062 GCA_043779775.1 Cyclobacteriaceae bacterium | reverse complement strand
ATCCCGTAAATACCGGTACCAGTTATCCTTACTTCATTCAAAATTGCTTCAAAAATCCATAATTCTATCATTACCGTAACAATTTAACGACCCGGGTTTCTACATCAGGTCACAGGGTTACCTTTTCTTTCAAAAGAAAATACATCCTAACAAATGAAATGAATAATGGGAGCACCATCTGAAATTTTCAAGGGAATTGAATTTGTTCGCATCTCATCATTGCCTGATGATCAAAAAGAAAAAATCTGGGAGTCATTTCATCAGGATAAAATTATCAAGATTGTTAAAGACCGGGCCTTAATGAACGACTGTATTTTATATCAGGACTATATCTTATGGCTGAATCAGCAACAAACAACTTCTGTTAAATCCACCACTAACATTAGCCCGCTTCAACCTGTATTTGCGAAACTCGCATTTAAATAATCATTGCCGGATTCTTTCCAGAACAATTTCAAACACGTTTTCTTAGATCATTAAAGTGTCATAAATGCTCAGACCATCGATTTCTGGTCGAATTGCTAATATTCTGCTTCAGACAGATGATCGTGAGATCGTCTTTATTTGTTTTAATCAAATCCATTCATTTCGACGAACCAATCTGCTTGTAGATAATTGACTATTAATACATTAGAAATTATGGCTCAACTGGAGGCAGTAAATAGATATCCACAAAGAAGTGATTGATAATATTGGTTGTAACTCATTGTAAACCAGACTATTAAATGATAACAGTCTGATAATGTGGATAAAACGAAGATTTTGTGGATTTCTTTCTCAGCCTAATTTTAGGAGATTTATAACTGCTTGAATTTTAACACTTTTGTCCTGGAAATATTGTAAAGATAGTGTCGACAAATAATCAAAATATGCTCAACCAGACAGGCTGGAATCCGTTACAGAAGGTCATGCGTAATGCTGTCATATCTTTCTTCCTGTGCTTAAGCCTTAGTGTCCAAGGACAGGGAAGCGAGCTTACTAAGCTGGACAAACTCCAACAACTCATTCAGAATGAAAAAGAGATGGTTCAGGTAATTAACTTTTGGGCTACCTGGTGCGTACCCTGCCTTAAAGAATTACCCCTCTTTGAAAAAATTAACCTCAATCGGAAGGATGTCCACGTGCGGCTGGTAAGTATGGATATGGACCTGGATCCTGATCCTGAAAAGGTGCGAAAATTTGTGGTCCGCAAGAAGATACGATCCGAAGTACTTATTCTCAACGAAAAAAATCCAAACCAATGGATTGATAAGCTTGACAAAAACTGGTCCGGTGCCTTACCTGCCACGTTGATTGTAAATAATAAAACAGGCAAACGTAAATTTATCGAGGGTGAACTGCATGAAGGCGATCTTGAAAAATTGATCGCAGAGGTCCAATAAAAAAACAAAAAACAAATTCAAATATGAAGCGTCTATTTTTCTCCTTTGTTGTGCTACTTACGTTGGCAGCTGGTGCCCCTGTAAAAAATGGCTATGTAGTTGGCGACGTTGCTGCAGACTTTAAACTCAAAAATGTGGATGGCAAAATGGTGTCCCTTGCTGATTTGAAAGATGCGAAGGGCTTCATTGTCATCTTTGATTGCAATACCTGCCCCTACTCCAAAGCCTATAATGAAAGGATTATTCAATTGAACAATAAATACGAGAAACAGGGATACCCATTGATAGTCATCAACCCGAATAATTCACCAGGAGACACTTTTGAAGATATGGTCTCTTACGCTAAAAAGAAAGGATACACTTTCCCCTATCTAATTGATGAAACCCAGCAAGTGGCAAAAACTTTTGGTGCTACTAACACCCCACATGTTTATGTGTTAAGTCGTTCCGGCGAAGACCTCAGGGTGGAATATATTGGAACCATTGATGACAATGCGAGAGATGCTTCTTCCGTTACGAAAAAATATGTCGAAGAAGCCGTTGATGCTTTATCCGCTGGCAAACAGATACCGGCTGTGAAAACCAAAGCCATCGGTTGTTCCATCAAGTATAAGAATACTTAGAGTAAATGGTTTCAGATTTCAAGTTTCAGATTTTCAACCCGAAACTGAAATTCAATTTGAAATCTGAAATCTGAGATTACCCCAGCGTCGATAGAATATCTTCCACAAACTCGCGTGAGTTGCTGAGTCGCGGGACTTTATTTTGTCCACCCAACTTACCTCTTTTCTTCATCCAATTGTAGAAGGTACCTTCCGGAACACTGTGGACTTTGGGTGCAATAAGTGCCATATCATGAAAACGTTTGGCATCGTAGTCCGAGTTGATCCTCCGAAGTGTTTCATCAAGGATTTTACTGAACTCATCCAGATCTCTTGGCTGAGCATGGAATTCAATGATCCATTCATGGCCGCCGCGTTTGTTTTTTTCGAGATATATTGGTGCTGCGGTAAAATTATTAATGATGCCGCCCGTCATTTCACAGGCACGTGTCACCGCAGCCTCTGCATTTTCAATTATGACTTCTTCACCAAAAGCATTAATGAAATGCTTGGTGCGTCCGGAAATTTTTATCCGGTAGGGAGACTTACTGGTAAATTTCACAGTGTCTCCGATATTATAGCGCCATAATCCTGCATTGGTCGTGATGACCATGGCGTAGTTTTTACCAATCTCAACTTCGCTCAATGGAATGGCCTTCGGTGATTCATCTTCGGATTCTTCGGTAGGAATAAATTCATAAAATATTCCGTAATCCAGCATCAATAAAAGATCTTCGGAGTTGCTTAAATCCTGGATGCCGAAAAATCCTTCGCTGGCGTTATAAGTTTCCCAATAGTGCATTGAATCACTCGGGATAAGCGACTTGAATAGATTGCGATAGGGGGCAAACGCAACGGCCCCATGAAAAAATACTTCCAGGTTAGGCCAGATTTCCTGAATTGGTTTTTTTTCAATTTCCATTACACGTTGAAGCAATAAAACCGTCCAGGTCGGCACACCAGCAATGTGCGTTACATCCACACTGGCAGTTTCCCGTGCCAGTTTTTCTATCTTCTCTTCCCAGTTACTCATCAGGGCAACTTCGAGGCTAGGGGTCCGAATGAGCTGCGCCCATACCGGAAGGTTCATCATGAGTACCGCCGAAACATCGCCATAATAGGAAGAAGAACTTGGATCTAATTCGTTCAATTGATGACTGCCTCCGATAGCGAGACCGCGACCGGAGAATATTTTTGTCTCAGGATAATTATTGACATACAGGCAATAGAGGTCTTTGCCTCCCTTGAAATGGCATTCTTCCAATGATTCGGAAGAAATGGGAATGAACTTACTTCTTGCGTTCGTGGTCCCTGAAGATTTTGAAAACCACTTAATCTCTGTGGGCCAGAGGATATTCTGTTCTCCTTTCATCATTCGTTCGATGTAAGGAAATATTTTTTCATAACTGTGAACCGGCACCTGCCGGGCAAAGTCATCATAGTTTACGATCTCATCAAAGCCATATTTACTCCCAAATTCGGTCGTCCTGGCATTCATCAACAATCTGTTTAATAATTCATCCTGTACATCATGGGGATACTTCATAAAAAGCTCAACCTGGTGGATGCGCTTTTTCATGACCCAGGTGAGAATGGAGTTTATGAGTTGCATGTAAAGAGCGGCAAAATTAACCGCATTCAACTGCCCCACAAAACGCGGAGATAATCAGTTACAAGTCTATAAATCTAATAGACTTTCGTATTTTGCGAACTTATGCAAATATTCTATTCACCCTGGCCTTGGTATGTGGCAGGTCCAATCATTGGGATTACCGTGCCCCTGCTACTATTGTTGGGGAATAAGAGGCTTGGTATCTCATCTACCTTGAGACAAATCTGTGCGGCCTGTCTCCCATCCAATATTCCATTATTTAACTACAATTGGAAAAAAGATAGCTGGAATATATTCTTCGCTGCCGGTGTGGCCATCGGCGGTTTTATCGGCGGCATTCTATTGGCAAATCCCAGGGTGGTTTCAATTTCAACAAATACTGTTGAGTTCTTAAGTTCTCTTGGTATTCATGATTTCAAGGGCCTGATGCCCATTGAACTTTTTAGTTGGACGTCTCTCCTTGCAGTAAAAGGGTTTTTGCTGATGGTCGTTGGAGGATTTTTAGTAGGCTTCGGTACACGCTATGCACAAGGCTGCACTTCGGGTCATGGTATCCTGGGGCTTTCAGCTCTACAATGGCCTTCCCTTATAGCCACCATTTGTTTTTTTCTTGGTGGAATTTTATTCAGTCACTTCGTGCTTCCCCATATTCTAAGCCTATGAAAAATTGGATCTACTTACTGATTGGAATAGTTTTTGGGCTCGCACTTACAAAAGGTGAAGCTATATCATGGTTCCGGATTCAGGAAATGTTTCGCTTTGAAAGCTTTCACATGTTTGGAATTTTTATGACAGCAATTCCCTCTGGAGCTCTTGGACTTTATACTATCCGTCGATGGAAACTCAATACCATCGCGGGTGAACCGATTGAAATGCCCATAAAGAAATATCATCATGGCATTATCTTCGGAAGTCTTCTCTTCGGTTTTGGATGGGCGCTGACGGGCGCTTGTCCCGGACCGCTCTATGCACAAATCGGATCAGGTTCTGTCGTAACCGTGATTACCTTGCTTAGTGCAATTGCCGGGACTTGGACATTTGGAAGAATTCAAAAATATCTTCCCGACTAAATTTTTTACTCTTTGCTAACCGGCAATCCTGCAGCTACCCAGGCATTCAGTCCTCCTTCCATCGACTTGGCATGTTTAAAACCCATTCCCTTCATCGTTTGCTGCGCTTTGCCACTTCGCTTTCCCACAGTACAATACACTACATAAGTTTTTGAATGATCCAGGCTTTCTAATGACTTTTGAAATTCCGGAGAATTAAAATCCATATTAACAGCCCCGGCAATAAATCCCGATGTCAACTCTTCGGGTGTGCGCACATCGAGTACGACTGTCTCAGGATTGGTTTTCAATTGATCGGCTAATGCCTGGGGGCTCAACAACGGATTGGTATCTTCAGATCCCGACCGGCTACAAGATAAAACTGAAAATACAATTATGAGAATGGACCATTTATTCATTTTATTAATCATTATGACTGTGCGAAATTAGAATACTTATTTCAATTAGCCATACTGTTCACCAATGAGAGGGCTCCATGTGAAAGATAGCTCTGTTTCCCGCTGATTACCGCTGATCGAACTCGCTGATTATCACAGATCTATGCAAAGGATTCTGCGATTATTCAGGCTGTCAAAGTAGTCATCCAGTCTGTGATACCTATTTTAAGGTCGCCGCAATACCTTCTTTATAAGAAGTGGCATGCACATTAAACGACTTTTCAAACTTCGAACTATCAAAGATGTAGTCTTGCTCGAACTGGTACATCATCTCAACAAATTCGCGCAACACAGGTACAAATAATCCAATCATCCTCACCCCCCATTTCGGAAGAGTCTGAAGTTTATACGACCGCTGTATAATTTCACTGGCAATTCTTACGTATTGCTCGCCCGTAATTTTTTCCGGGCTCGTCAATGCATGCCACGTTTGATTATAGGCCGCAGGAGAGTTCCCGAGCATGGCTACCGAACGACCTGCATCAGGTGTGTAGGTGAAAGTGTGAATCTTCTTTGGATCCCCAATCCATTGGGGGCCCTTGCCCGCCTTGAGTTTTTCTGTTACGGTCGAATAAGTCAAACTCTGGACAGCGCCGGGTCCATAAAAATCAGCCCCGCGAATAATCATACCCTGGAGATTTCCAGCTTTGATTTCATCCAGGAGGGTCGTGGCAATCTTTGCCCGTACTTCACCTTTCTTGCTGACAGGATTGAAGGGTGTCTCCTCCGTCATTGCTCCCTGTACCTGACCATAGGCGTAGACGTTGTCGAAGAATACCAGCTTGCTATTATGCTTTTTACAGGCATCCATCACATTTTTCATAACCACAGGCCACTGTTCACGCCAAACATGAAGATCGTATTTCAATCCTGCCAACAGATAAACAATTTCACTTCCCACAATGGCTTTTTCGGTTTGCTCATAACTCAACAAGTCAGCAGGTACTAACTCATCAGAAGGATTTATTTTTTTAGGATGCCGGCTTACTTGCCTTACCTGGTGGGTGTATTTAGGCAAATGCTTGGAAAGTTCTTGAGCAATAATACCGTTGGCGCCGAGAATAGTCTGCATGGGGTTGAGTTATAAATAAAAAGACGAACGTAAGACAAAGTTAGTGTTTGCCTGGGGGGTTATAGATAATTTTTTTGGCCGATCTTCACGATTTGAAATCATGTCCGGTACCCCTGACCTTCGCCTGCAAATTTCTACACGCCAGATTCTTGGTATTGCAATGCCTATTTCATTGGCTTTGCTGGTTCCTCAGATTAATTTCATCACCAATAATGTTTTTTTAAGCAGGTTGGGTGAGCAGGAACTTGCCTGTGCCGGCATTACCGGTGTTTTTTACCTGATCTTTGCCGTCATCGGCAATGGGCTGAACAATGGCTTGCAGGCCCTCATTGCCAGAAGGGCTGGTCAAAATCTGCCGAAAGAAATCGGACAACTTTTCTATCATGGCGTGTGGGTGGCGTTGGCCATAGCTTTCCTTGGGATATTTATTTCATATGCGTTTGCCCCGATGATCCTGCGTGCGACCATTCACAATCAGGTAGTTGCCGAACGGTCCATTGAATTCCTGATGATCCGTATCTGGGGATTGCCCTTTCTTTATTTGTATGTCATGCGCAACGCCCTTCTGGTGGGCACTAATCAGACTCGATTTCTTGTGTGGGGGACCCTGGCAGAAGCTCTGACAAACATATTTCTTGACTATAGTCTGATCTATGGACATTTTGGAATGCCCGCCCTAGGCTTTAATGGTGCGGCCTATGCTTCCATAATCGCCGAGGCTACGGGGCTGCTGGTCATCTATTGGGTAATACACGTCAAAGGGTTACATAGGCGGTTTGCCTTCTTCGATCAAACGAAAATTGATTTTAAAATCTTTAAGTTGATTCTGGTCCAATCTTCCCCACTCATCGCTCAGTTTGCCATCAGCATCATCACCTGGGAATATTTTTATATCCTCATAGAGCACCGGGGAGAAAGGGCGTTGGCGATCTCTAACACTATGCGCAATATTTTTGGTGTGGCCGGCATTTTTTCCTGGTCATTTGCCGCCACCACTAATACCATGGTGAGTAATATCATCGGGCAGGGTCGGCAGGATGAAGTATTGCCGCTGATTCGTCGCATCATTAAAATCAGTGTGGCCTGCTCGTCCGTGATCTTTATTTTGTTAAATGTCTTTCCGGAGTTATTTCTTTCATTCTTCGGTCAAGGTGATGCCTTTATTGCCGAAGCCCTCCCGGTGGTAAGAGTTGTTTCTCTTGCTTTGATCATGATGTCATTCTCCGTCGTCTGGCTCAATACGGTTACAGGCTCTGGCAACACGGTAGTCAACCTTACCATTGAATTGGTCACCATCACCCTTTATTGTGTTTATGTATTTGTGGTGTTGGAATATCTGAACCTTCCCATAACCTGGGGTTGGGCCAGTGAATGGGTGTATTGGATGAGCATGTTTACCATGGCTTTCTTTTACATCCGTTCAGGAAAGTGGAAAGGGAAAAATATCTGATTTGTCTTCAGGGGCTCACTTCCTCTACCCAATGAAGTAACTTATGAAGTGATGAGAGGTCCATGGTGTCATTTGAATTGAAAAGGTGGGTTAAAAGCATCGGCAAAAAAGCTAATTATGGAAGTGATGAGGGTTTACTAAATTTGTTGAACTACCGAGTCAGATAATCAAAAGGGCGTTAGCCCAAATCCAGTATGTCCCTTAAAAACAGATTCAATTCACAAGATCTTGATCGTATTAAAGCAGCGGTGAAACAGGCCGAAGAAAAGATTTCCGGTGAAATCGTTCCCGTGTTTGTTGAACGCAGCGGCTTTTACACCATCGCCAATTACCGGGGCGCCCTGGTGACTGCGACCCTGACATTTTTTGCAATTGTTATTATTGATCGCTATGTCCCATCCTTTTCTGTGGTAGATCCGCTTTTTATCTTTCTGGTGGTTGTCCTGGGGGGATTGCTGGGTGCGATTGCTACCCATAGCATAGACTTGCTGAAGCGTGTGATGCTAAGTCAGTCATACATGGACAGCGGTACCCGGAAACGTGCAGAAAATGCTTTTCTTGAAGAAGAAGTGTTCAACACACGCCACCGTACCGGCATCATGATCTTCGTGTCTTTCTTTGAACGCGAAGTAATGGTTATTGCCGACCGCGGCATCAGCAAAGTAGTAGAACAAAAAGAGTGGGACCGGATGGTCCAGCAAATCATTGAAAAAATACGCATGGGCAAGGTAACGGATGGCATTGAAGCAGCCATTTTGCGATGTGGTGAAATTCTTCTTGAAAAAGGATTTATCAAAACCCCCGATGACATCAACGAATTGCGCGATGATCTTCGCATTGAAAATTGATTTTACAAAATATTTTTTTCTTACCCTTCCAATCGCATGAACCGCCTGATTATATTCCTTGGATTCCTGTCCTTCATCAACTTCTCTGTGCTGGCCCAAAAAGAAATCCCGGAACTTTGGGGGCAACGCGTGCATGATGAGGCGAAAGTCCTCTCACCGCAAACAGTCAATTACCTGGAGCAGCAATTAAAAACTTTTGAAGACTCCACAACCAACCAAATTGCCATTCTCATTGTCTCTTCCCTCGATGGCGAAGTCATAGAGACCTATGCCTTGCGAGCAGCAGAGAAATGGAAACTGGGATCAAAAGCCAATGATAATGGTGCCATTCTGGTCGTCTCCATCAATGATCGCAAAATGCGCATTGAGGTAGGCCAGGGCCTGGAGGGCCCCTTGCCTGATGCCACCTGCAACCGTATCATCCGCAATGAGATGGCTCCAAACTTCCGAAAGGGAGACTACAATGCCGGCGTAAGTGCGGCTGTGACCGCCATTATGCAGGCAATTAAAGGAGAGTATAAGGCAGAAGATGCGCCCGTTGGAAGAAGACGAGGGGGCAAAGGCAGTCCTTTTTTAACAATCATCATTATTGTTATAATAATCCTTTTCAGACTCTTTTCGAGAAACAAGAAGGGTGGTGGCGGTTGGTCCTCGGGAGCAGGATGGTTCATAGGAAGTAGCATGGCTGGGGGGAGTTGGGGTGGCGGAGGAGGTGGGGGTGGCTTCTCAGGAGGAGGGGGGAGTTTTGGAGGGGGCGGGAGTAGTGGGAGTTGGTAGGACCAAAGTTCAATGTTTAAGGTTCAAAGTTTAAGGCTTTGCCTGCCGAAGCTGTCTCAGCGTAGGCAGGTTCAAGGTTTCGGGTTCGGATCTCATAGTCAGAATTGTTTTTTTTTAACAGCAGAAATTTTATAATTGATATTCATGAAAAAAGATAAAGTCATATTCGACCTCATCGAAAAAGAAAAGCATCGTCAACAGGATGGCATCGAGCTCATCGCCTCCGAGAATTTTGTTTCCGAACAGGTGATGAAAGCCCAGGGCACCGTGCTCACCAATAAATATGCAGAAGGGTTGCCAGGCAAACGATATTACGGTGGCTGCGAGGTGGTGGATGAGATTGAACAACTGGCCATTGACCGTGTAAAAGAACTTTTTGGCGCCAGTTGGGCCAATGTGCAACCCCACTCCGGCGCACAAGCCAATGCGGCCGTCATGCTGGCTTGTCTTAAGCCCGGTGATAAAATTCTGGGTTTTGACTTATCGCATGGAGGCCACCTTACCCACGGATCGTCTGTAAATTTCTCAGGCAAACTTTACCAGCCTTCTTTTTATGGTGTCGAACAAGAAACCGGTCTGATCAACTTTACCAAGATCCTGGAAATCGCGCAGCGCGAAAAACCTAAAATGATTATCTGTGGAGCCAGCGCGTACAGCCGTGATTGGGACTACAAAAAATTACGCGAAGCGGCCGATGCCGTAGGTGCGCTGCTGCTCGCTGATATTTCACATCCGGCTGGTCTTATCGCAAGGGGGTTGTTGACAGACCCTATGGAACACTGTCACATTATTACCACCACAACCCATAAGAC
>JAYWDP010000427.1:0-3611 GCA_043779775.1 Cyclobacteriaceae bacterium | reverse complement strand
GAAGCAATGTCCTCGGGGTTGATGTCGTTAATACGAGACTGTGAGTTGATAGAGTTGGCAGCCCCTGTGAGACCGTACTCATTGGAGTTATTAACTGGCACACCGTCTACTATAAAGAGAGGCTGTGCGTTACCGTTGATCGTGTTTTGTCCACGGATCTGGATGTAAGCACCAGAACCAGGGTCACCACCTGAACGAGTAATCAAAACCCCCGCTGTTTTCGCAGATAACCCCTGCAAAACGCCCGTTTCACCGGATCTTGCTACGCTATTACCTTGTACGGTTGTTGAAGAAGAAGCAAATTTATCTCTGTCTTGCTTCACACCGAGGGCGGTTATCACCACTTCGGTCAATTGCTTGACATCTGATTTCAGGTTAAGATCAATTACTGATCGGTCACCTACTGCTTCTTCACTGGTTTGCATACCAATGAAAGAGAACACCAGAGTGCCTCCAGCGCTGGGTACACTGATTTTGTACGCACCGTTCGTGTCCGAAACGGTTCCGTTAGAAGTACCCTTCAACACGACGTTTGCTCCTGGAATCGGAGATCCGTCTTCACTGCTGGTCACTTTTCCGGACACAACCCGTTCCTGGGCTTGTGCCGCAAAAGCGAAAAACAGTACCACATACGTTAGTAGTAGTCTTTTCATAGTTTTTGGTTTAGGTTTAAAACGCCAAATTGAGGCTTTCTGGCAACAAAAGAAAGTAATTATTAAGAAAAATTAACGTTCGTTTAATGCCCAGTATCTATTAATCTACCCCATATTCTTCTCGAAAAAGGCATCTATTTCAATTATTCAATGCTTTGATTTGATGAAATGTTATTTTTGCCATCTTTCAAAAATGACTGTCTAGGCTTATGGGTTAAAGAAATCAACATCAATATTGCACGGCTCCCATCACGTACCCAAATACTCCAATATATGTCTATCGCGCCCCAAAGGAAGGACCCGTGCTTGCACGCACCGCAGGCATGCACGGTGATGAAATAAACGGAATGGAGATTGTGAGAAGAATCATTGATGCTGGATATAATAAAGTGTTGCGGGGTACGGTCCCGGGTCCACAGCGCTGGAATTTTTCATCCGCAGATACAGGCAGGAGAACTCATTCATAAAAATCAGATTGTTGGCACCATTACAGATCCATTCGGAGAATATAAGGAACAAGTCAAGTCACAGGTAACTGGCTATGTTGTAGGCTTGAACAACAATCCGGTGGTCAATGCAGGTGATGCGTTGTTGCCTATCGGGATGGATGATCATTGTAAGTTGAATGATGGCGGAGAGGAGTAATACAGAATTCATTTCTCGCAAATGCGCGAAGACGCAAAGGGTAATATTTTTTTTGTGTTAAAAATCAGGACAAGGAATAATCAGCTTGTCTTTCGGTGGCTTGCGCGGATTGCGGATGGGCCAGGAATACACCAGACTAAATTCATGGGCGCCGCCACTGCCAGGCCCCAGTTTGGAAATGGTATAGTCGTAACTGTAACCAATATTCAAGATATCTTTCTCTCCTTTCAGGGTAAGACCCACTAAGAGGACAATGGATTCGTTTTGTGCAATGGGTGTTCCTGAATTGGCAGGCTTGACTGTCTTCCAGGGAATACCCCTATACCATGTTCCAAGAATGAGTGGTTCAAATGTGTAGTACACACCCAGATCCATCTGATCAAAAGGACCCTGATGACGATATTGGAAAGTCGGTGCAAGGCTTCGTTCACTGGAGCGGGCAAAGACGCCGTTGCCCGTAACACCAGGCCGGAAGAAAAATTTGTAACCCCCGTGAAAAGAAATCTTCATGCTGAGAATATCCTGAGATCCCAGGATGGATTGGTCCGGTTGCGTAATGTGATGGGCTGCTACACCAAACCAGGCTTTTTTAGAAAAAAATAATCCCCCAAAAGAAAGGTCAGGAAAAAATTTACTTTGCCCTGTATTCAATGCTTCGGCAGATCCTTTTACAATGTCTCCTGTGTTTGGGTCAAACTGATCGCCAAAAGTGAGGCTTCCGAAGTTAATGGACCGATTGACAATTCCCACCTGTACCCCCGGACGGAATGACCAATCCTTTGTGATCTGCAGTTGGTAAGCATATTGTAAAGCAAAGCTGATGGATTGCAAGCCTACAATACCGACATAGTCACGGGTAAGAATAGCACCTACCCCACTGTTTTTATCTTCAATATAAAAATCTGCGTAGGCAGAAACGGTAGTAAAATTAGCGTCAATGGCTGGCCACTGATTGCGATAGTTCATTCCCACACGGCCTTGTTGCGTCGAACCGGCGAAGGCCGGATTCAAATACAATGGAGCTGCATAAAATTGAGAGAACTGAGGGTCTTGTGCAGTTACCGAAAGCGTAGCCAACAGCATCCATCCACACAGTAACGGAAGGGTGTGGTACACCAATTTGGGGTAAAACGATTGCCTCATCTAAGCAAAGTAAATCTATTTGGCTGTCTTAAAAAAGTAATCCAGGGCCGGCTATGTAACGACAAATTCAACCAAAATATATACTTTAGTGCGTATTGATCGTTTTAAAATTGGAAATGTTTATATGAATCAGTTGGTTGGGTGATGGAGCGAATGACGGACAATTCACGAATGCGGAAATTATTTCTTTTCATTTCTTTATGCCTTGTTTCCCTGGCGGGTTTTTCACAAAATCTGCAGCGATACAACTGGTATTTTGGAGGCTCCAATCAGGCCATCCGGTTCAACCGTACGAGCGCCAAACCTTCCATGGCAACCAAGGCAATCCCTTTTGGCACCGGGGGAAGTGCTACGGCCTCAGATCCCGCCAACGCCAATCTTCTCTTCTATACCGACGGCCAATTTGTTTATGATGCCAGCCATGTACAGATGCCGGGAGGATCGGGATTAACGGCGTTCACCTCCTCGAATCAGCCTACCGCCATATGCCCCGTACCGGGTAGTCCCAATAAGTATTTCATCTTTTTAAATACAGCCACCTTCCCGGCTGCCGGCACCATCACAGCACGTATTGTGGATATGGGCTTGGCCGGCAACTCGTTTTTCCCCGGACCTCCCTTGGGAGATCTTGAACCAGCAATAATACCAACAGGTCTTGCTGCCCGCTCGGAAGGCATGCTGTTGGTTCCGCATTCCAATGGAACGGACTACTGGCTGATTACCCAGCAGCTGAATTCCTTAAGCCTTACCTCGACATTAATTAATGCCGCCAGCTATACCGGCACTTTTGTTAATACAACAACGGCTGTGACCTCCATCCCGATGACGGCCGCCAATCTTTCCTATCACGATGTAAAAAAGAAAATTGCCGTCTCCGCACAGGACACCAATACCGATGCCATCATCGTCAACTTCAATGATGCCACCGGTGCTATTACTTTTGACCGTTTCATTTTCAATTCGGGCTTGGCCACCCTCACCAACCAATCGATCTATGATATTGAGTGGTCGTTGAGTGGAGACTATCTATACCTCTCCCGTTTTGGTGAGCCCGGCATCCAGGCAGATTTGTTACAATACGACTATATAAATCCCGTCACGACACTGACATCCGTTCTGCCGGCAGCGGTGTTCAGAAGCTTTGGAGTTCAGTTGGGGCCCGACAATGCA
>JAYWDP010000426.1:0-10161 GCA_043779775.1 Cyclobacteriaceae bacterium | reverse complement strand
AAGAGTGCCATATGAATTTTAACTATCCACTCATGCCCCGTTTGTTCCTGGCGCTCCGAACGGAAGACAGTTATCCAATCATTGATATAATGGAGCAGACACCGGAGACTCCTCCCAACAGTCAGTGGGCGCTCTTCCTCCGTAACCATGATGAGATTGGGCTGGAAATGGTGACGGAAGAGGAAAAAGACTATTTGTTTAAAGCGTACGCCAATGATCCGCATACCAAACATAACATTGGCATCAGGCGACGACTGGCGCCGCTCATGAATAATGACCGTAGAAAAATTGAGTTGCTTCACACCATTTTACTTTCCCTCCCGGGAACGCCAGTTTTGTATTACGGCGATGAGATTGGAATGGGAGACAATGTCTATCTCGGCGACCGGTATGGCATCCGCACGCCCATGCAGTGGGATATGAATCTTAATGCGGGATTCTCCATGGCCAATCCGCAAAAACTTTATTTACCCATTATTTCTGATCCTGTTTATCGCTATGAATCGGTGAACGTGACAACCCAGGAAGAGAACCCCTCTTCCTTGTTGTGGTGGATCAAGAACCTGATCGCGATGCGTAAGCGACTCAGCGTATTTGGTCGGGGTAATCTAAAATTTCTGGAGAGCTCGAATGCAAAGGTCCTATGCTTTTCGCGCAGTCTGGAGAAGCAACGGATAATCGTTGTGGCCAACCTCTCGCAGTTTTCACAAGCGACTACCATTAACTTGTCTGAATTTAAAGACTGCGACATCACCGAAGCCTTTAGCCAGAATCAGTTCATGAGTGTTGGGGACGGAGCGTACCCTATCACCATTTCACCTTATGGATACTTCTGGTTCCAGGTCGATGATCAGGATAAAAAAGAAGTCCCAGGATCAGGCGGTGAACTTCAGCTTTTCAAAACAGACTCGTCCTGGGAGAAAGTATTTAACCACTTTGATGAGGTACGGGCCTTTGAAAGAAAAATACTGCAGCCTTTTATGAAGAAATGTCGGTGGTTTGGCGGTAAAGCCAAAGTCATCAATAAAATGAGTATTCAGAAAATAGTGCCGTTGAAAGTGGATGGCACAACACACTTCCTGGCTGTCATCGAAGTTCACTATGTGCAGCGATTGCCGGAATTTTACTTTCTGCCCTTGACTTTCGTGCCTTCTGAAGTAGTATTGGAAAGGATTGAATATACCGCACAAAGTGTGGTGTGCCGCGCGGAGATCCAAGCCAAGACTGGATTTATTCTCGACAGCAGCTATGACCGTGTCTTCCGCGATTTCCTGTTTACCAGCATGGAAAAGGGAGTAAAAGTAAAAGACAGGGAAGGTGTGTTGGAATTCAATTCCAGCGTGTTCGCAAAAATTAAGACGGATGTCATCGAGTCCAGGGTGCTCAAAGTGGATTCAAGCAATACGGCCATAATGTACAATGACCAGTATTTCTTTAAATTTTACAGGAAGATAGAAAAGGAAATCAACCCTGATCTTGAGATCGTCCGCTTCCTTTCGGAAAACACCAGTTTCCGCAACAGCCCCAGGTACGCTGGCAGTATGGAGTATCAGGATGAAGAAGGGAAGACCATAGTCTTTGGGCTGCTGCAGGAAAAGGTAGATAACCAGGGTGACGCATGGAATATGACGATTGACTCGGTGGGGAGATTCTATGAACGCGTGATGGCCAAGGCGAAGAAAGAGAAGCTGCCCAAGCTCCTCAACAAGGCAGCGATAAAGTTTGAAGAGGCGCCGGAACTTCTGCAGGAATTTATTGGACGAGGGTTTTATGAGCGCGTAGTCCGGCTCGGTCAGCGCACAGCAGAAATGCATCTTGCCCTTGCCTCCGACACATCTTCCCCGGCCTTTGCGCCAGAATATTTTACGAGCAACTACCAACGATCATTATACTCTTCGCTTCGTAAATTGCTAAAAGACAGGTTCAAGTTGCTTCGCCAGTCTATGGGCAAACTTAACACCGAGGCACAACAACTTGCCGAGCGGGTGTTGGGAATGGAAGATGATATTCTTGAATGTTTCAGTGAAATTTATAAGATTCGGATTGATTCAATAAAAACCCGCATTCATGGAGATTATCACCTGGGCCAGGTGTTGTTTACAGGTAAGGATTTTATCATCATTGACTTTGAGGGCGAGCCGGGATTTAGTTTCAGTGAAAGAAGACTGAAGAAGAGCCCATATAAAGATGTCGCCGGCATGATGCGGTCATTTCATTATGCAGCCTTTGGCAAAATATTATTGAATGAAAATTATCGTGAACAGGATCTTCAGTTTCTCGAATCATGGGCAGAGCAATGGCAACATTACGTAAGCCGCTTTTATCTTGGAGCCTATATGGACCGCATGGGCCTTGGTAAAAATTTGCCGTATGAAGATGATGTACTGATAAGGACTTACCTTATAGAAAAAGCAGTTTATGAACTGGGCTATGAATTGAATGGACGCCCGGATTGGACTGTAATTCCGTTACGGGGCATTGAATACCAGATGAACCGCTTTATGATGGAAAAGGAAAGCAAAAAGAAGAAAACAACATAGAATATATGGGGCCGTGCGATATATTAAAATACTAGCACCATGGGAAAGAAAACATATTCAAAAGATCAAACCGGTGTAGACACAAATTTTAGTCTTCTCACCGATTTTGATATACACCTGATCCGGTCAGGAAAGCACTTTAAGTTGTATGATAAACTGGGCGCACACAGGGCAAAACATAAGGAACAAGATGGAACTTACTTTGCTGTTTGGGCGCCGAATGCGAAGGCCGTTTCAGTGATTGGCAACTTTAACCATTGGCAAGATGTGAGCCATAAATTGAACGCACGTTGGGATGAATCCGGAATTTGGGAAGGTTTTTTTCCGGGTGTTCTGAAAGGGGAGGCGTACAAATATGCCATCCATTCCAACACGGGCGAATATCTGGAAAAGGCTGACCCTTTTGCTTTCTATGCTGAGATTGCGCCGAAGACCGCTTCCATTATCTGGGAGACAGATTATAAATGGAAGGACAGTCAATGGCTTCATGAAAGGAAGAAGCTGACCGGAAAATCACGACCGTACTCAGTCTATGAAGTGCACATCGGAAGTTGGCGGAGAAAATCTGAAGATGGCAACCGTTCTCTTTCTTATCGCGAATTGGCCGTTGAACTTGTCGGTTATGTAAAGGAGTTGGGCTTCACGCATGTTGAATTCCTTCCCATCATGGAACATCCTTTCTTCGGTTCATGGGGTTATCAGCTCACCGGGTATTTTGCGCCGACGAGTCGGTTTGGGCCTCCGGAAGACTTTATGCTTTTGGTAGATGCTTTTCACCAGGCAGGCATTGGTGTTATTCTGGATTGGGTGCCATCCCATTTTCCTGGAGACGTGCATGGCCTCTTCAAATTTGATGGCACCTATTTGTATGAACATGCCGACCCCCGCAAAGGGTTTCACCCCGACTGGAGTAGCTATATCTACAACTACGGGCGTCCGGAGGTCCGGGAATTTCTGATCAGCAATGCTTTGTTCTGGTTGGAGCGATTTCACATCGATGGACTTCGCGTGGATGCGGTAGCATCGATGTTGTACCTGGACTATTCACGGAAAGCTGGGGAATGGATACCCAATGAGTACGGTGGAAATGAAAATATTGAAACAATCCTTTTCCTGAAAGAATTTAATGAAACGGTGTATGGCGAATACCCGGATACGGTCACCATTGCGGAAGAGTCAACCGCCTGGAGCGGCGTTTCAAAGCCAACCTACCTGGGGGGCCTGGGCTTCGGGCAGAAATGGATGATGGGCTGGATGCATGACACGCTGAAGTATTTCAAGAATGACCCGGTTCATCGCAAGTATCACCAGAATGACATTACGTTCAGTGTCATGTATGCCTTCACGGAAAATTTCATGCTTCCGCTCTCACACGATGAGGTCGTACATGGAAAAGGTTCATTGATAGGTCGTATGCCGGGTGATGAATGGCAGCGGTTTGCCAACCTGCGTCTGATGTTCGGATATATGTTTACGCATCCGGGCACCAAACTACTTTTCATGGGTGGAGAATTTGGTCAGACGGCAGAATGGAACCATGACCGCAGCCTGGACTGGCACCTGACTGAACACCACTTTCATAAAGGAGCCATGCGCTTGGTGCAAGACCTTAATAAATTATATGTAACCGAGCCTTCCCTGTATGTGTACCAATTTGATCATCGGGGATTTGAATGGGTAGACTACGGCGACCGGGAGAATAGTGTGATTGCCTTTATGCGGAAAGGAGAGAAACCTGAAGATGCACTGGTGGTGGTCTGCAATTTTACACCTGCACCCAGAAATCTGTATAGGATTGGTGTGCCAACACGCGGATATTGGAAAGAAATATTTAATTCCGACGATGCTAATTATGGTGGTAGCGGAATGTTGAATCAGGCGCTTTTAAACACTTCTCCTGTAAAATCTCATAGCAAGGACTATTCTATTACGCTGACCCTTCCACCGCTGGGTGTTGTGGTCATTAAGCTCCATGAAGAAGTCAAGGAATTCGAAATCGGAAGCTGAAAGCTAATTTGAAAATGAATCAATTTGAAAATTTGAAAATGAAATTAATTTGGTTTATGCTTCTTTGCACTTTAAACCTTGAACCTGCCTGCGCTGAGACAGCTTCGGTGGCAGGCCTTGAACTTTGAACCTTGAACCTTGAACCTTGAACCTTGAACCTTGAACTCTAACAAATACATCTGCATTCACGGTCATTTTTATCAGCCTCCTCGTGAAAATGCGTGGCTGGAGGTAATTGAAATTCAGGACAGCGCCCACCCGTACCATGACTGGAATGAAAGGATCAGTGCTGAATGCTATGCTCCCAATACGGCTTCACGGATCCTTGATAAAGTTGGGGGTGTAATAAAAAACATCATTAATAATTACTCGCGGATCAGTTTCAACTTTGGACCAACGCTTCTGTCCTGGATGGAATTGTATGATAAGGACACCTACCAGGCTGTACTTGACGCAGACAAGGAAAGTATTGAGCGCTTTGACGGTCATGGATCGGCAGTTGCGCAGGTTTATAATCACATGATTCTTCCACTCGCAAATCGTAGAGACCGTGAGACGCAGGTTATTTGGGGCATCCGTGATTTTGAGCGGAGGTTCCAGCGAAAACCGGAAGGCATGTGGCTTGCAGAGACGGCCGTTGATACGGAGTCTCTGGAGATTCTGGCTGAGCAAGGCATCACATTTACCATCTTGGCTCCGCGACAGGCAAAAGCCACGCGCAACATCGGAGAAACGGAATGGACTGAGGTCAATGATCAGACTGTCAATACGCGCAAAGCTTACCGCTGCAACCTGCCTTCCGGCAAAAGCATCACGCTGTTTTTCTATGATGGCAGTATTGCGCAGGGTGTTGCCTTCAATGGCTTGCTGAATGATGGAAAGCAATTCGCGGAAAGGCTGTCTGGAACATTTGACGAAAATGACACCACGCCACAGCTTGTGAATGTCGCCACGGACGGGGAGACGTATGGTCACCATCATAAACACGGAGACATGGCCCTTGCTTTTTCGCTCGATACCATTGAGAAACTGCAGCATGCGAAGTTGACCAACTACGCTTCGTTTGCGGCCAGTTTTCCGCCTGAGTGCGAAGTGCAGATCATTGAAAATAGCTCCTGGAGTTGTGTGCACGGCGTGGAGCGATGGAGAAGTGATTGCGGCTGCAATTCAGGCAAAGCTGGGTTTACCCAAACTTGGCGCAAGCCATTGAGGGATGCGCTCGATTGGTTACGGGATACGCTCGCAATAATATTTGAAAGGGAGGCAGCAAAGTTCTTTATAAATCCCTGGCAGGCGCGAAATGAATACATTCAGGTGATACTGAAAAGAAAGGATGAGTCAGTCAAGCAGTTCATGAATACGCAAGCGGTAGCAGATGTGGATTTGAACAAAGCGCTGAGGTTGATGGAGATGCAGCGCCATGCTATGTTAATGTACACGAGTTGTGGCTGGTTCTTCGATGAAATCTCGGGTATTGAAACGGTACAAGTGATACAGTATGCCTGCAGAGCTATCCAGCTTTCAAAACAGCTTACCGATCAGGACCTGGAAGGGGAGTTTTTATCACGGCTTGAAATGGCTCCCAGCAATGTACTTGCTTACGAAAACGGTGCCAATGTGTACAGAAAGTTAGTGCTGCCATCCAAGACCAACCTGACCCGTGTAGGAATGCATTACGCGGTATCTTCCATCTTCGAGGAGGAGCCTGAAAATTTGCCACTCTTCAACTATCAGGCATCAAATGAGTTTTTCGTTAAAAAAGAGGCCGGAGAGCAAAAGCTTGTATTGGGCATCACTAAAGTCCGATCGCTGGTGACCCGTTCTGAAAAACGCTTTTCCTTTGCGGTAATTTATTTGGGGAAACACGATCTGATCGGCAACCTTTCCCTGGACATTGAATTGGATAAATTTGCCAGCATGCAGTTTAGGATGGTTGACGCCTTCGAAGACGGGCGGCTAGGGGATGTCATCAGCATCATGCAAACATATTTTGGGCCTGAGAAATATTCGATTTGGTCGCTCTTCAAAGAAGAAAAACGGAAAATTCTTGACACCATCGCGAGGCAGGGCATGGAGGATATTGAAAACTCGCTCCGCAGAACGTATAACCGCGACTATCCCCTGGTGAATGCCTTGTCTAACAATGATATTCCCATTCCCAAAGCATATAAAACCACTTTTGAATACATCCTGAATGCTGATTTGCTCAAGTGCTTTCAGCCGGAGCGAATAAATATTAAATCCCTCGAGCGCATCGTAAGTGAATTGGAACGGTGGAGTTTGAAAATTGAAGATCTTGAAAGTGTGGCCCGTATTGCAGGCGAAAGTATTTTCAAAGAATTAAAACGTATCGCGACAGAACGCGAAAATGTCAAGCGCATTGAACGCCTGAACCGACTCTTCCCCATCCTGGAAAAATTTGAACTTGAACCTAATTTATACCTAAGCCAGAATTTATACTTCGAAATGTCATTGGAGAACAAAGTCATTGAACCCTCGGAGTTACATGCTGAATGGCTGAAGCAATTTTATTTGCTGGGCGATAACCTGGGGATTAAAGTGGAGTAAATGGTTGGTCGTTGTTCGTTGATCGGCCTTTCCGTTGTTGGTCTTCCCGTCTCGGGGTGACCAACAACAAGTGGGAACCGCAGATCTGTTGTTGGTGACCCGATGCAAGTTTCAAATTAGAATTATCACAATGGGATATATTTATTTTAATGAAATGGATGGAGGCATCGGAACACCAACGGAAAGCTTGACCTTTATGATTTCAATTCATAATATCATTTAAATCGTTTTAATATGGTGGCATTTACAGAAGTGTTTAATTTCAAGAACCCATTATTTACTATACGCGAGAAAATTGTTTTCCTTTTAATAAGTCTTGTATTATTAGGCCTGGCTCAGTTATCATTTTTCCCAATTCTCAAATGGATAAAATCAATTCCAGATGTAAAATTTGTAGAAATTCCTGTACAAATCTCTGTCTATCTAAGGATGATTCAAGTGATAGTAATTAGCCCATTAATTGAGGAAATGATTTTTCGGTTGCCATTAAGATTCAGTAAACCGAATCTAACCATTTCAATAGTTTCTTTTTTCATTTTGTTATTGTTACACTATGAGGTCTTAAATGTTTTTCTATTTTCTGGCCCATTTCTGAGCTTTCGGTTGTTATTATTACTTTTTTTAATTTCTATTGTAATTATATCACTCAAATTCACATCCATCACAAATAATCTTGATAAGATTTGGCACAATAAGCCAATGTTGATAATATTATTATACTGTATTGCATTTTCGATGATCCATATCCGGCGTTTCGAGATCGAAACTGCTGGATATTACTACATTGGGATTATAATTCTCATCTATTATTTTCTGGTAGGAATCATATATTCCCTTATTCGTTTGAAAGTTGGAATTTTTGCCTCTTTTGTCTTTCATGCGGCCTATAATTCTGTTGTGTACTTGTATGTACTTTATTTAACACTTCGAGAAGGAAGAAATTATTTTGAATTCTTATAGTTGCAAAATCTTTTTGATGTGTTCTTATTGCTTTATGAGAACAGTAAATTCAAATAACACTGCGGGAAATTTAAAGTATACCTGCCATTATTAGTTCTTATGCAAAAAGCCTGTTATGTAGCTTTGTTTTGCATTTTGACCTTCACTTCCAACGGTCAACAAACCGAATTTCACTTAGTTTCTACCTCTGATTCAGTCAGCTTAAAATGGATAAAGAAAGCTGAAGCCAAAACAGCCTACCTCGATTCCATCTCACCAAATTCAATATCAAAAACTGATTCAATCCGGAAGAGATTGTTAACAGGTGAGAAGGCTATTTTTTCCTTGAATGATAATGCTTTCCAAGGTATTGACTCACTCAAGCCCGACCTCTCGCGCTACAATCATAAAATGGATTCTCTTAAAGGCAAACTTTCTCGCCGTATCGACAGCCTTCAGAACTTAAATCTACCTACAGAGACCTATTCACAGATGCTGGACAGTCTTAATAACAAAGGCCCAGTCAAAGATCTAAAGGAGGCTGAATCAAAACTGGCTGCCCTCCAAACTAAAATGAACGAGTTTTACAGCAAGACCAGTCAATCAGTGAGTAGTGTGAATAACCCCTATGGCGCGAGAGTTCGCCATTTGGATCTGGCGCGACGTCTTTGGCGCGTGCCGGTACGCTGTTTCCAATGCAAGCTAATACCATCCTGATTCAAAAGATCATGTTTCCAGGATTGATTCAGAGAAGAGGAAGTATTCAATTGGGAGCATGTCTGAGAAATATAAATTTACGGACCCTGGTGGAATGTATTTTGTTACCTCCACAACGGTGGGGGGCTTTGCTAAGGAACCAAGCTGCTTTTAGCTTAAATTCGTTAAAATTAAACGCTTTAACAATAGTCCTTACAGGCATACTCCTTAACCGGGAAAGTAAGCCATAAACCTACATTAATAATGGCTGAAGCAATTTTATTTGCTGGGTGATAACCTGGGTATTAAAGTGGAGTAAGAATAGTTGATCGTTGATGGTTGGTCGTTGTTCGGCGCATTAAACTAAAATGAGGCATACATTTATCTTGATGCCAAAGTGTTTAACGTATGTTTAAAGTGAGTTGCTCCACGAACAACTATCAATGAACAACCAACAACGAATTACAATCAACCAACAACGACCCCACTTATTTTCTCCAAATGATCCCATACCAGACTGCTGGCACCGAGGATAGGAGCGGCCTGATTTTGCATGGCTGAAGGCAGCACTTTCACTTTACCCCGGAACAACGGCATGAGGTTCTGCTCCATGTGATAGATCGTGGGCTTAAAGATAAGGTCTCCTGCCTGCGCCAGTCCACCAAACAGAAAAATGGCTTCAGGATCGGTATGCACTACCGTGTCGGCCAATTTCATTCCTAAGATTCTCCCTGTATATTCAAAGGCCTCCTTGGCAACAATGTCGTCGCGCAGGGCAGCTTCGGAAATCATTTTCGTGTTGAGGGCTTCAAAGCTGATGCCCCTCAGTTCGCTGGGCTCAAGGTGATCGGCGAGTAGTTTATATACAGTTCTTTTGATGCCCGTAGCCGAGACATAGGTTTCCAAACATCCGCGCTTGCCGCAATTGCAATATCTTCCGGTAGGGTTTACCGAAGTGTGACCCACTTCACCCGCAATGCCGTGATGCCCATTTAAAAGCAGGCCACCACAAACAAATCCACTTCCTAATCCGGTACCCAACGTAATCACCACAAAATCCTTCATCCCCTTAGCATTTCCATAGATCATCTCACCTACGGCGGCAGCATTGGCATCATTGGTAAGGATGCAGGGAACATTAAATTCATCCGTAAACATTTTGGCCAGGGGCAACACACCTTTCCACTTCAGGTTGGTGGCTCGTTCAATGGTGCCTTTGTAGTAATTGCCATTGGCAGCACCAATGCCGATACCAACAATTTTAGAATCAGACGGGATAAAATGGATTGCCTCGCGCAGGGCATCTGCCATTGAATCAAAGAAGTCATTGAACTCTTCGTATTCGGTCGTGATGATATTGCCCTGATGGTGGACCTTTCCGTTACGGTCAACCAAACCAAATTTGGTATTC
>JAYWDP010000425.1:0-3624 GCA_043779775.1 Cyclobacteriaceae bacterium | reverse complement strand
ACCTTAGAGGTACTTTAACCCGAACGACAAATCTGGTTACAGGGCTCTTTCATCCATTAGGTATTTATATAAAACGCACGCCTCGTGGCGTACCCAAGAGCACTAAGTCACAATGGAATTCTTAAAAACTTAGTGTCTTGGTGTCTTAGTGGCAAAAATAAGAGGTCGTTGAGGTTCACACAGTAGGAGATAGCGCGGAATGTACGCTGGTTAATATTTAGAATTTCTACAGGATTTGGCCATACTTTTGATATCCAAAGATTTCAATAGCTGTGAAAATCCTCATTGTCGAAGATGAAATTGATCTGGTCACCAGCCTGGTAGCCTTTTCCGAAAAGGAAAAATATCTATACGATGTCGCAAAGACTTATTCGGAGGCATCTGAACGAATTGCGTTATACAATTACGACTGCATACTGCTGGATATTAATTTACCCGATGGCAATGGGTTAAAATTACTGGAGAACTTAAAGGGAGTGAATAAAACCGATGGCGTAATCATTATTTCTGCCCGCAATTCTCTTGATGATAAAATCAAAGGACTCAATCTTGGCGCTGACGACTACCTCACAAAACCATTTCACTTTTCAGAACTGAACGCCAGAATCCAGGCCGTTATCAGGAGAAAAAAATTTGACGCACCTCACACCATCTCTTTCGCAAACATTGAGGTCGATCTTCAGGTCCATTCCGTAAGCGTAAAGGGAATTCCGGTGACCCTTACTAAAAAAGAATTTGACATCCTTCAGCATTTCATTGCCAATAAAAACAGGGTTGTATCCAAAAATTCCCTGGCCGAATACATCTGGGGCGACCACGTGGACAATGTTGATTCATTTGATTTCCTCTTTGTGCACATTAAAAACCTGAAGAAAAAACTTAAGCATGCCGAAGCTTCAGCCGAAATAAAAAATATCTACGGAGTGGGCTACCAGATCATCGCACTATGAGGCCAATCCAATTGCTCACGCTGACCTCACGAAATTACCTGGTCGTATTTCTGGTGCTGACTTTATTCTTCTTTGGCGTGTTTTTCTATATGATTCAGAAAGAAGTCTATCATAGCACTGATGAGGTCCTCTATAACCGAAAAATACACATCCTGGAAGAATTCAATAAAAGAGAAAGTAAAGTTCCGGAGGATATCTTAGGCTATTCAGACTTTGTCATTACACCTTCCGCAATAATCCAACCCGACCGGTACTCGGATACATTAATTTATGAATCCATTGATCAGGAGTGGGATGAATTTCGGAAACTTACTACCTCTTTTAAGGTAGCCGGGAAGTTTTACCAGCTCGAACTCGTAGTTGCGCGATTAGAGACCCATGAAATCGTTGAAAGCATCCTCCAGTCATTGCTAATCGTTTTCGTGCTAATGGTAGTCGTATTCTATCTTACATCCAGTTATCTGTCAAAGCGGCTGTGGCGTCCTTTTTACAACACCCTGCAACAGCTCAATAATTTTGAAGTTGACCACTCCAAGGGTCTTGTACTTCTCGCCAGCCGGATTGAAGAGTTTGAGACGCTGAATAAGGCCATAATTGATTTAACCGGGCGGACACGTACAACATTTTTGAATCAAAAGCAGTTCATAGAAAATGCCTCGCACGAAATGCAAACTCCGCTGGCCATTACACAGTCCAAATTGGAACTGCTGATCGAAGATCCCGGTCTGACTGAACCCCAGTCGGAGATAGTACAGACGTTGATAAATACCACCCAACGTCTGACCCGGCTTAACAAGACCCTGCTGCTGCTATCCAAAATAGAGAACCTGCAATTCCTGGAAAAAGAAAGTGTCCCGTTAAAGCCATTAGTCGAAGAAATACTTTTAAATTTTGAAGAACAACAGGGAAATCTAAAAATCCATGTATTCTCCGAGATCAATCCGGACAT
This sequence comes from Cyclobacteriaceae bacterium, assembly GCA_043779775.1. Taxonomy (GTDB): domain Bacteria; phylum Bacteroidota; class Bacteroidia; order Cytophagales; family Cyclobacteriaceae; genus ELB16-189. Next base: position 1,725 of record JAYWDP010000425.1, on the reverse strand, counting down.
AGCGCTAGATGCGAACCGCACCCTGGTCGATCTGCTCCTTACAAATCTCATCAAGAATGCTTTTTTTCACAATATTCAGAATGGATCGATTCATATTCAGGCCAATCATGACCGTCTGTCAATTTCCAATACATCTGGAGGTGAGGCCATTCCCCAAGAGAAGTTATTCCAGCGTTTTTATAAACAATCTGTCAATAAGGAAAGTTGGGGACTGGGACTCGCCATGGTGAAGAAAATCTGCGATATGCATTTATGGAAAATATTTTACTCAAAAACCGGTGCTCAGCACGAATTTACGGTCCATTTTCACTCGGGAACCAGGAAAATTTAGTTTTTCTTTAAGATCACAGCCTAGTATTGATACCAAAATAAAAACACAACAACCATGAAAAGGATCCCTGTAATTTGCACTGTCGGCTTGCTCATACTAGCGGGCTGCACCCAAAAGTCAAAAGAAGACCAGGTAGCAGTGCCTGCGATTGTTAAAGAATCATTCACAAAACTTTTTGCAACTGCTATCGATGTGAGGTGGTCGAAAGAAAGTGATTCTGAATATGAAGCCGAATTCAAGGTGGGCGCAATTAATAAGTCCTCCAATTTTGATCAATTCGGGAAATGGCTGGTAACAGAAACGGAGATAAAAAATACCGACCTTCCAGCACCTGTACAGACAACGATCACTAATGAATTTGCCGGCTATTCCATTGCAGAGGCAGAGGTTGCTGAACCAGCCGGTGGCAGTATGTTTTATGAGGTGGAACTTGAAAAAGGCGAAGTAAATTTCGAAGTGCAAATTTCGCCTGACGGCAAGGTGTTGAAGAAAGGAGAAATGATAGAAAAAAAAGAGGGTGAGGAAGAGGATGAAAAGGACTAATCCAACGCAATAGTGCCGCAGGGCCCGCTGTTATTAATTTCAATAGATAATTCTCTCGTTTGATGCCTGACTTATTTGTATAATTTTATCCTAATTATTCTTTATGGATAGAAAAGAATTTTTAGCGCACGTGGGAATGGGGGCAACGGTATTATTGGTTCCAGCATGTCTTGGCGGACTTGCAGGATGTTCTAACTCTGTCGTCGTTCCTGCTGCACCTACCAATGTTGACTTTACGCTTGATATTTCTACAGGTGTGCTTTCCAAAAACGGCGGCTACCTGGTCACCCATGGTATCGTTGTTGCACGTACTTCTGCCAGCGGATTTCTCGCTGTGTCGGCGGACTGCACACACCAAGGCACCTTAGTGCAATTTATCGGAGCTACCGACAGCTTCCGATGTCCAAACCATGGCGCTACGTTTAATGCATTAGGTCAGGTGACGGGAGGGCCGGCCCCAAGTTCACTCGCAACGTATAATACAGCATTATCGGGGACGTCGCTGAGTGTTTTTTCATAATACATCCAATAAACTCGCCGGTTGAAGTTGAAGATCACCTCTTCTCCAGCTTTTTCAACTCCCTTGTAATATATTCCTTCGACAACCACTGGTTGGCCAACATGACTCCTTCAATTTTTGTGGTCTGTTTAATATCTTTCAATGGATTTCCATTTAATAAAACCAGATCAGAAACATTACCCACTTTCACCGTTCCTGAATCAGCCGTCCTGTTGAAATAAGCTGCTGCATTTACCGTCCCCGTTCTCAAGGCTTCATAGGGGGTGAGACCTGAATCAGTCAGGTATTGCAATTCATGGTGCAAGGAGAACCCGGGTACATTGAATACCTG
>JAYWDP010000424.1:0-10291 GCA_043779775.1 Cyclobacteriaceae bacterium | reverse complement strand
GCTCTTTCATCCATTAGGTATTTATATAAAACGCACGCCTCGTGGCGTACCGAAGTCACGAAGTTGCACGAGGTCTTCCGTCTCCTTTGTGATTTAGTGCCTTGGTGGCTTAGTGTCTTAGTCGCAAAAGAATTAAACCGCAAGCATTTCATCCAATTATTAGTTTTCTTGTGCCATGGAAAATCAGGAATTTAGAAAGAATGCCCACCAACTGGTGAACTGGATGGCCGATTACATGGAAAACACGGGGCGATATGATGTGAAGCCGGATGTCAGGCCCGGGGATATCAAGAAGCAACTGCCCCTGGCCGCCCCGGACGCGGGGGAAGATTTCAATCACCTCTTCGCCGATTTCAATTCGATCATCATGCCGGGCATGACGCACTGGCAGCATCCCGGTTTTTTCGCCTACTTCCCTACAGGTGCCAGTGCACCGTCAATTTTGGCGGAAATGCTCAGCTCTACCTTGGGTGCACAATGTATGATCTGGCTTACCTCTCCGGCGGCAGAAGAACTGGAAGAACGCATGATGGAGTGGCTTCGCGATATGCTAGGACTGCCGGGCTTTTTTACGGGTGTAATTCAGGACAGTAGTTCATCTGCAACATTGGTTGCGCTGCTTACCGCACGCGAAATGAAATCCAATTATAAAATAAATCAAAATGGTTTTAGCGGAAGCGAAAAGTATCGTGTCTATGCATCTTCACAAGCCCATTCCTCAGTGGATAAGGATGTTAAGATCGCAGGCATTGGCATCGACAACCTGGTGAAAATTGCCGTGGATGAAAATTTTGCCATGAGGCCTGAAGAACTCAGCAAAGCCATCCAACAAGATTTAAAAAATGGCTTTACACCCCTTTGTGTCGTCTCTACGATCGGCACTACCAGTTCGACAGCGATCGATCCAATAGCATCCATCGCAAGAATTTGCGCAGATTATAGATGCTGGCATCATATTGATGCTTCCTATGCTGGCACGGCATTGCTGCTTCCGGAGATGCGGTGGATGAGCAAGGGCTTGGAGCTGGCCAATAGCTTTGTCGTGAACCCGCACAAGTGGATGTTCACCAACTTTGACTGTTCCGCTTATTTTGTGAAAGACAAAGCCGCACTGGTGAAGACATTTAGTATTTTGCCGGAATATTTAAAAACACCTGAAGATCACCTGGTCAACAATTACCGCGACTGGGGCATTCCGCTTGGGAGGAGATTCAGGGCTTTAAAGCTTTGGTTTGTGATACGGACGTACGGCATCAAAGGGTTGCAAGAAAAAATCCGGGAGCACATAACTTTTGGGCAGTGGCTGAAAGAGAAAATATTATCAAACAAGAATTTCGAATTGCTTGCGCCCGTGCCCTTCAACCTGGTTTGCTTCAGGTACAATCCTGATGGTGTGACGGATGAGAAAGAATTAGATAAGATCAATGCCGCCTTACTACAAAAGCTTAACAACAGCGGAAAGATTCTGCTGACTCAGACGAAGCTCAATGACCGTTACACGATTCGGATTGTGCCTGGAAGCGAAAAGACGACGCTGGAGGATGTGGAGAAAGGGTGGGCATTGGTGGAGGAGACAGCAGAACAACTCAGTTGGAATGATTTAGATGGCCCTGGTTGTTTAAAAATCAAAGTTTAGTCATATTTACAACCCTTAAAAGCCAAAGTGGCGGAACTGGTAGACGCGCACGACTCAAAATCGTGTATCCTCGGATGTGCGGGTTCGATTCCCGCCTTTGGTACTAAATTCTTCTTAACCGAGCTAAAAAGCAAAGTTTAAAGATTTCACAAACAACATGAAGGCCTGTAATGAGGGCCTTTCTTTTTTTATTCTTTCTAAAAATACTTAGCGACAGCAGACGTCGTGCCAGATCCGCCCGGAGAACATGCGCGCCATAAGGGGGTTTTAAACAACCATGAACCTATATTTCACCCAAAGTTGTTTAATGATTAGGTCAATTAGCCTTTGCCTATGCAAGCCCAGGACTCCATTCGCCTTATTCAGTTTACATCTGTCCCTCAATGTAAATCGATTAAAAGATTGTTTGTTTTTAGCAATGTCCTCCTGATTTTCATTTTTTCGAGTAGTTGTTCCTTTGGACAATCTTTAAAGCTTGAAATTAAAGAACTAAATGCAACGGAATTGAAAACGTTTTCAGATGAAATTGACACAGGACTTGAATACAATAATGATTTTGTTTGTTGGGCAGCTATGGGTCAGGCACTCTCCATGGCACATCATTATGAATATAGAACCTTACGCCTCTCCGCCTTCCGCGGTAAAAATTCCTTACTTCAAATCCACCCTCTTCCCTGTCTTCGCCGCCAGGAAGATCGCATCAATTATCTTCATGTCTTTAACACCCTCTTCTCCATCCACCGGAACCATGGGTTGTTTACCTTCTAGAATAATGCCCGCCATCTCATCCATCTGTACCGTTTGGTGCGTTACATGGGGATGTGTAAGTTCTCCCAGATGCGTGCGGCCTTTGATCGGACCGTAGCCCGTAGAGGGCATCAGTTCGGCGTAGCCCTTTTCTCCGTTTAGGAAAAAACGATCCAGATTATTCATGGTGTAAGTTGAAAGGCACGAAGCCACCGCTCCGCCGGGAAAACCCAGTTGAAACTGAATTGTTTCGTCAACGCCCTCTTTAAATTTTTCAGGATTGGTCTTGGTCTCCTCCGCGGTGACCCAAACAGGTTCTTCACCAATCATATAACGCGATCCATTGATGGAGTAAACGCCGATGTCCATCATCGCTCCCCCACCACTCAACTGCTTATTCAATCGCCATTGTGTGGGGTCACCGATTATAAATCCTGATAATCCCTGAAAAAACAAAACTTTCCCAAACTCACCGGCTTTGCGCATACGGACGATCTCCAGTGTCTTCGGCTCAAAGTGCATCCTGTAACCTATCAACAGTTTTACATTTGCTTTCTTACAGGCATCCACCATTTCCTGCCCTTCTTTGGCGTTGATGGCCATGGGCTTTTCGCTAATGACCTGCTTGCCGGCTTGGGCCACTCGTACCGCCTGATCCTTATGCAGCGCGTTTGGAGTAATGATATATACGGCATCAATGTCAGGATTGTCTTTAATATTGTCGAAGTTATCGTAGTTGTAACAATTTTTCTCAGGTATGCCATACTTGCTCTGCCAGTCTTTAATCTTGGAAGGAGTGCCGCTGATGACCCCCGTCAATTTAGCCTTTTTGCAAGCTCGCATCGCTTCAGCCACCCTTGTACCGTAGCTCCCCAGGCCCATGATGGCAACGCGCAGCATCGGACCGTCGTAAGGCTGACTGTAAAAATCATTCATGCCTGGTAAATTATTGAAACTTAGCAAAGGCAAACTGATTGCCGATAAGGCAGCCTTTTGTAAAAAATCGCGGCGCGAGTTCATAGTGGAAAGTTTAGGTTAAGTTCAAAAATATTTTAGTGACAAGTATGTAAGATATTTATAAAATGCATTGAAGTCAACAGCTTTTATTTATTCTCGAGTTAGTTTTAATAAAACATGAACTAATGCTTGAAATTTTTAATTTTAATGAAGTTAACTTCAAAAACAGTGCTTTATTTTTTCAAAGCCGGAAGCTAAGGCGGTGGACGTAAAATTTGGAGGAAAGGATTTCAATACCTTATATGTGAACTGCAACGGAAAATTGTATAGTCGAAAGATTAATGCCAAGGGAGTATTATCATGGCTCCCTGCGGTGAAACCCCCGCAACCGAGGATGTAAGCCCGCAAGTTGCAATCTGCCAATCTTCCAGTAAGAAAGTATTGGAATAAAATACTTCTTATCCTAACTTTCCGGTCAACTAAATAAATATGAAGATCACAAAACACGCGGTGGCTGCGATCCACTACACACTAAAAGACAACAACGGAAAAGTGCTCGATAGCAGTGCCGGACAAGAGCCGCTTTATTACTTGCATGGAGAAGGCAACCTGATTCCCGGAATGGAAGAAGGGCTTGAAGGTCAGGAAAAGGGAACCAAACTGGAGCTAAAAATAAAGCCTGAAAAGGGCTATGGCGTACACAATGATGAATTGGTTCAAAAAGTACCCCGTTCCTCCTTTGGTACTGAGAAAGTTGAACAAGGCATGCAGTTTCAGACCGGCCATGGGGGTGTTGCTACGGTCACGAAGGTAGGCCTCAATGAAGTTACCATTGACGGTAACCATGCGCTCGCCGGTGTGGACCTGAATTTCTCGATCGAAGTGATGGAGGTACGCGCTGCAACGGTGGATGAAATTGCACACGGGCATGTGCACGGGCCCGGCGGACATCATTAACGGAATACTTTTCCCATAGGCTGGGACAAATTTTAACGGAATTCTGTGAGTATTGATTCTGGATGCTAGGGGCTGGTACATCAAGTTAATGATCAGGGGGGTTGATTTTCATAAGGATGAAATTTTGATGAGGAAGGTATGAACTATTCCTCTCAGACCTTTGATACAGATTATCAAATTCGATTTGCGGTTCTTTGCGGAATCAACTTTGCGACCTTTGCTCGAACCTGATTTAATCTACCCTATCTCGCCACGACCAGCCGCCCGCTAGTCGTAAATCGCTTTCCATTCATGGAGCTCGTCATTCTGAATAAATAGATCCCGGCGGGAAGCGGGTCATCGCCGGCATCAGTAGCATTTACATTTATTTCATTGGTACCCACGTGAAGCTGGTCCAAGGTCTCATCTCCAAAATTTCTGATGGCCTGGCCGGTGGAAGAAAATATTTGAAGTTGGAAATCTTCGGGTATGCTGAGCCCGCCGATGATTATCTTAAAATAAAACTTATCAGAAGAAGGATTGGGATAAACAGATTGTAAAGTAAATCCTGTTTTATCTTTCACAACAAAAGAAACTTCGTAGGGAACATCGCCACTGCGATTGCCGCTGGCATCCTGGGCCTCCGCCTTAAGGACATAATCACCAGGCTGGAGATTGACAGGTTGAAAAGTCACCTGAAAATCAGAGGTGATTGTGGCTGAAATCCAGCTCATATCGGTACGAGAAAAATTAATACGCTTGTAGGGACAAGTTCTCAGAGCACAAGGGTATTGAAGATAAAGGTTAATTCCTGTCGTGTCGGTCTTTAGTAAAAATGGATTGTGATCCACAACTTTTAATAGGATCGTGGGCGCGGATGAAACAGCGTCTCCATTGGTTACATGCCGACCATCGACGGTAACATCCAGCACAGGTCCGGAATGGTCGCCTTCAACCTGCAAGTGATTGTACAATGACAAAGTATTATTCTCATAATAGAGCTCCGGAAGAATACGGGGGTTGACGAAGACCGTAACATCATTCGATCCCGCCTTACCTATGGTGTTTACCGTAAATGAAAACTTTGTGGTATCTCCGGGAACCGGGGGCTTGATCTTAAAGTGTTGCTGCTGCGTGGCATGCTGATCACTTGAGAATATATCAATTCGGACCAGCAATGAATCTGTAAATATTTTTGATGAAATATTGGTAAACCCGTAAGAAGTCCTCCAAGCCTGACCCTCTTGTACAGTCTCCGGCTGCCTGGCACCCGCATAGGTAAGCATGCCTTCAGCCATGGGGATATAGGTCACAATCCATTTCCGCAGTTGCACCGGCGTGAGATCTACAACATCCTTTGCTGACAAGATTAGTTTAATGAATGGAAACAGGGCGGCATCGACATCGGATAGAGTATGGGTGCCCTTCAATTGACTTTTTAGCAAAGTTTCATTGCCATGAAGATCGATCCCCATCACATCCACACCATATACATCATTGGGAGTTGCGCCTGTCAGCTTCAGGACAAGTTGCGACCATTGTTGTGCCGGCCCAATGGTCACCGAAGCAAGAGTGCCCTGACTTAAGCGACCCGTAATGGTCTTACTGACATCAACCTCTTGTAAATTAGCAGGAGCCGTTGCCGTCCTGAAAATTTTAGCATTTCCAGGTGTCGCTCCCTTTTTGCTGAAAATGACAAAAGGCTCGCCAGGCTGAAGGCCACTCAATTGCCCATTGGAGACACCCAATTGTGTCATCTGCGACTTCACATTGGCAGTCCAGGATGAATAGCCCGCATCTCCGATTGAAAAAATCACAACCGAATCGCCCAGGTTAATGTTTTGAACCCATTGCGCAAGGTCCTGACCATTTCCCAAATCCAATTCTGAGGCGAGGAAGCTGTTGATCATCTGCGGCGCCCTTCCGCAATCGCGCGGGTCAAAAAAACTGAACGGAATACCCACGTAGGGCGCCGTAGAATTTTTGTCAAAAGCAATCAGGTTCAATGTGTTGTTGCGACAAGATTGTCCCTGCGAATTAACATTAAATTCCTCCTGGTTAATTTTTATTGAGACATTGGTAAAAGGAGTGGCGTTGGCGCTTCCATAAGTTTTCACATCCACCAATGAAATAACTTCCTGAAATTTCAGTCTTTTAATATCGGCATCTTTAAGAAGGCCCACCGCTACATCTTCAGTCAATTGAGGAAAATTCACTTGTGCCCACCCCTCAGGACTGTTGTTAATGTATACGAATGACGTTGTAGCCCAATCTGTACTTTCGCCGGGCAACGGATTATTCAATTTTGTTCGCCAATAGTAGACAAGGGAATCAACGGGGAGCAGATTTAAATTCATCTTTCCCAATACTTTTCCAGTAATGTTTTTCCGGTTTAAAAAGGGGCTGTCGAATGTAGCGGCGGTATCGACTTCAATCTTGAAAGAGCGACTTTCCGATAACAGATCTGTATTTTGAAACAGCAGATCAAGCGTCGTGACATGTACGATGGCGTACGGTGCGGGAAAAAGATTTTTTGTGCCATTGACCGGAATAAAGAAATTCAGCGAGGCTGTGTTATTTATTTCACTCAGTTCTCCAATCGCCCGATCGGGATCGATGATCACAGTGAAGTTATTATTTCCAAACTCATTGTTGTTTCTTCCTTTTTTAATGACAAACCGGACCACACTACTGTAATACACAGGACTCATGATGGAATCATGGTTCACCGTAGTATTGTCATTCAGCGTTCTTACGACCCTTACTTTCATGGCTCCCGTCAGCGCCCTGCCGAAATTTCTGATTCTAACGTCAAGGGCAAATGAGGCGGATTGGGCTGTAACGGGCTTCCCATCCAGTGACACTATGGAAAGAGAGCCATTGTTTACTTCATAATCGGGCTTGTTCGCAGCAAAAAGCTTAACGGCAGGATCCCCCAGCAACATCATCTGTTGAACCTGTGCGATAGAAACTAAACTGACTCCTGAAATGGCGAGGATCCTACGGCCAACTTCCTTCTGCACTTCGCCGATTCCTTTTCGCATAAAAGCAGAGTCACCGTACGCTACTGCATAGAAAATGTCAGAATATTGCTTCAGGGTAGAATTAAACCCATACGAACTGTGTGCGATAAAGGATTTTGCTCCCTTGTTGGGAGTCAACATCCAATCTTCACCGAATGTCACCCGGTTATCAAAAAAACGTCCTGCATTGCAGCCATTGATCAGGAAACCCGGATACTTTCCGGCGTTGTTGTACCCCAAGGTAGGATCACTTACATAACCAATATCAATGTCTATCGTTCCGGGTCCCGAGTGGCCGAAGAAGGTGATCAGGTTAAGACCTTTGTTGACCTGATCTTTCACATTGACTAACTCAACATTCAAAGTTTGCTTTGAAATTGTTTCTACCATTCCTCCCAAATAAAAACTTTCAGCTACTGCTTTAAATCCATCAACGTATGACCTGAAAATCAATGGCTCCCCGGCATTGATCCCTCCGCTGAGATGTAGAACGTCTTTCTGCCATAGGGCATCATTCGGAAGCGCTTCAGACTCTTTTATTTTGTTGAGATAACCTGCCACCTGTGTGGGTGTGCTGGCCGTGAGTCGACCCGTCGGCACTGCCGGCTCATAGGAAGTTCCAGCAAGTCCTGCGGTGAAGGCCATATCGGCACCGGGCATTCCTGCAGAAGGAACAAGGTCACGGAAATCTGACGGCGAAAAAGATGTTTTTCTGTAGAATCCCTGAGAGACTTCAATGCCTTTCCCGATAAGGAATAAAAATTTCGGATTACCGCCATTCACCATGTATTTCATAAACTGAAAGATGGCCCTGGGAGAAGTCTCTCCGTAATTAAACTGATTATATAATTGGTCCATCGAGATAGTCAATGTATCGTAGCCTCCTCCCGCTGTTGATGCGCGATAGGCCGCATAAGCTTTTACGGCATCGCCATAACCGAGGGCCGGTTTCATCAAAGAACGATGGGAAATAATAAGGAATCTGGGCACCGATGGTGCTATCGGGCGGAAGCCAACTTTATTCAATGTGGTGGTGAGGGTGGTATTGGCGACATATAATTTCTTTCCGGAAGAAGTACCCGGTACAACTGCACCCATACCTCCTGCCACAGCCACGGAACCAATGATGCCTGTATTATCAATGTCATTGATATCCCAGATCCGTGCCCCTGAAGGCGGATTCAAAAATTCTACATACGATTTATTAAAGGCATCCATGAAAATATTAAAGTATTTTTCTGATGCACTATTCAAATTATATTGCTGGGGAAAATTTATTTTAATGTAAGATACGCTCACAAGATCTTTAGTTCCAGTAGCCGTCAACTGAATCCTTACGGTAATTTTTCCATTGCCGCCAATGTCGCTCCAACTTAAGGGTACCATGAGTTTGGAGGTATTAAAGCTTACAAATGAAGTGGTGCCGACCAATCGCAAAGAACCTCCGTTAGGGCCAGCATAAATCTGAGCTTGATGACTTACCTCCTCACGGCCAACGAGCAGCAATTCCAGTTGCGGCAGACCAGCCGGGGTCACCCCCTGGGCGAGGTTGTCAATGATAAAATCCTGTTGACCTGTACATCCGCCAAAAGTTGTGCAGATCAAAGATCCGGTCCATCCTTCACCGGTGTCGAAGACCGTGCGTTGAATTTCACCTCCGCTGGTAAGGCCGCCAGAATATTCATTCGTGTAAATTTCCAATCGCGATTCATTGTGAAAAGTCTGGGTGGGCAATGAAGAACTATTGATTTCAAAAAACGAACTCATGCGCTTGCCCTGTATCGGCAATGGATTCCAGGTCAGAAAATAGGCGGCCGTATCGCTGAATAAATTGTAATACGGATGGGGTTGTGAGCCTGGCAAGTAGAGATCTGCATCCAGCGTGCCGTCGTTGCGCTGGCCATAAAATTCGATAAAGTCAGCAGGATCAAATTGGGCGTCGCTCTGACCCTGAACGAAAATGGCTTGCTCGGTGCCGCGGTGAAAAATATTGATCCTCCGGGGATCAACCGAAGCGATGGGAACGCCGGCCGCTTGCAGATCGGCATAAGAGATTTTATAAATACCATTCTTTACGACCGGGATTTTATAATAGGACTGAGAGAAGTTGATCCACTCATTTGAAAATTGAGCGTAAAGTGGATTGGATAGAAAAAATGCTAACCAAAAGCAAAAACAAGCATATACCCTTCCCTTCGATGCCTTCTTCATCAATTCAGCGCCTTTATGGTCTTTTCAGTCTTGTGCACATGATAAATACACCCGCAAACCTTGTAGTAAATGCTGTTTTCACGTAAAATTCAAAGAATTCAAAAATACTTCATTTTTTTTCAATAGTACTTGGCCATACATAGTACTTAACCGTATAAGCTATTTAGGTGCTTATTTTAATAGAGGACGTATGAATCTTGAAAACACACAAGTACAGATGAGGAAGGGAATATTGGAATATTGCATCCTCCACATCATTTCGCGAGGGGAAGTGTATGCCTCCGATATGCTGGATGAACTCACGGCCGCCCGGATGATCGTGGTGGAAGGCACCCTCTACCCTCTTTTGACCCGCTTGAAAAATGCCGGCTTGCTAGAATATAAATGGGTAGAATCTAAATCAGGACCGCCGCGGAAATACTATACGCTCACTGACATTGGTACGCAATTCCTCAAAGGATTGACCGACACCTGGGATGAAGTGATTCATTCTACTGAACAGATCACACAAAAATCAAAAGCCAACGTATAAATTTTAAATTCCACACTCCTATCTTTTAGGTTGAGATATGAAAAAGAACATCAGTATTAACATCAGCGGTATCATATTCCACATTGAGGAAGACGGGTACGAAACCCTCCGCAAATACCTCGACTCGGTCAACCGGTATTTCGCGTCGTTTGACGACAGCAGTGAAATCCTGGCCGATATTGAAGGAAGGATTGCCGAAATCTTCCTCTCCAAGCTCAATGAAGGCAAGCAGGTAATCACTGCCGATGA
>JAYWDP010000423.1:0-10328 GCA_043779775.1 Cyclobacteriaceae bacterium | reverse complement strand
CTTTGCTATTGGAAAAATTGCGTCCTGGCGACATTCTCACGCATTGTTTTGCCCATGTGAAAGGCCGTGGGCCTATCATGGAGAATGGCATGTTGCAGCCTTTCATAGTCAAAGCTCAGTCGAAAGGAATTATTTTTGATGTTGGACACGGTGGCGGAAGTTTTTTATTCGAGCAGGCAGTTCCCGCCATTAAACAAGGTTTCAGACCTAATTCCATCAGCACGGATTTACACACCGGGAGCATGAATGGCGGAATGAAGGACATGATCAACATCATGTCTAAACTATTGAACATTGGAATGAGCCTGAATGAAATCATCATTCGCTCTACCTGGAGCCCCGCGCAGATCATCAATAGAAAAGAACTGGGAAATTTATCAGTTGGCGCTCATGCCGATGTTGCTTTGCTGAGTCTTGATAAAGGAAATTTTGGATTTGTTGATACAGGCGGAAACATGATCAAGGGAGACAAGAAACTGGTATGCCAGTTGACCCTATTGAATGGGGATGTAGTTTGGGATCTCAACGGGTTAGCGGCCACTGCTGTAAAATAGAAAGGAGCAATGATCAAGACCGCCATTGGCTTGATATTCCTGACTACCATGTCATGGGTACTTCTTCATTGTGAGAGTAAAAGATCTTTGCCCAACGGTGATGCCGATAACGGTGGCTTACAAGTTCCCAATGGATTTGAAGTGATAGTGGTAGCCGACAGTACCGGCAGCGCTCGCCACCTGGCGGTCAATGAAAATGGCGATATCTATGTAAAACTCAGGGGAGGCAAGCCTCACGGAATTGTGGCGTTAAGAGATGTCAACAATGATGGAAAAGCAGACAGCATATTATATTTTGGAAATTATGAAGACCAGGGAAATTATGGAACTGCCATGCGGATACGGCAGGGCTATCTGTATTTCACTACGGCAGGAGAAGTCTACAGAATAAAACTTATCACAGACCAGTTGGTGCAAGCTGGAAAACCGGAGCTCATTCTTTCCGATGATTATAAAAATGATAAACATGGTTATGAGCATATTGCCAAACCCATTGCATTGGATGAAGCGGGGAACTTGTACGTGCCTTTCGGTGCACCCGGTGATGCATGCCAGGGAATGAACCGGATTCCGGGTTATCCGGGTGAAGACCCCTGTTCACAATTGGAAGAGCACGGCGGTATTTGGAAGTTCGATGCCAATCGACTTGAACAAACACAAAAAGATGGCAAGCGATATGCTACGGGTATCAGGAGCATCGTAGCCATGGATTGGAATACAACAGACAATACTTTATATGTTGCAGCACATGGCCGCGATAATTTGCATGTTACCTGGCCTGCGGTATTCAGTTCCTGGCAAAGCGCGGTTTATCCCGCCGAGGAATTTCTGCGGGTGAAAGAAGGAGCCAATGGAGGATGGCCTTATTACTATTTCGATCAGGATAAAGGCAAGCGCATGCTAAACCCCGAATACGGAGGTGATGGAAAAATGGGCCCCAAGGGTAATGACTATGCCAGGCCGCTCATGGGCTTTCCTGCGCACTGGGCGCCCAATGATCTTTTGTTTTATACGGGTGACCAATTTCCGAATCATTATAAAAATGGAGCCTTTATTGCTTTTCACGGTTCTACGAATCGTGCCCCATATCCCCAGGCCGGATATTTCGTTGCATTCATTCCTTTTGAAAATGGCGAACCCAAAGGGACATGGGAAGTTTTTGCAGACGGATTTGTCAACGATAAACCTGTCGTGGATGTGAGCGATGCACCCTACAGGCCCATGGCGCTCGCGATGGGCCCGGATGGATCATTATATTTATCTGAAACAGTAAAAGGAAAAATCTGGCGGGTAATATATACAGGAGACAGGAAGAGTTTTGGTGAAGCTGACCTTACCCGTATGGAAAAACGAAAAGCCCTTCCTCACATCAGAACGCCACGCGAGATTGACGATAATTTGCAAAAGGGACAGCTTTTGGGTGGAGAGAAAATATATATTACCTACTGCGCCCCTTGTCATCAGACCAATGGAAGAGGAGCAGAAGGACGTTTCCCCCCATTGAATGGTACGCCGTGGGTGACCGGCAGTAAAACTACACTCATCCAGATTCTTTTGAGCGGAATGGAAGGCAACATTGAAGTTAACAGCACAGGATATAACGGGATCATGCCAAAGCATAACTTTTTGAGCGATCATGAGATTTCGGCTGTATCAACGTACATTCGAAAAAGCTTTGGGAACAAAGCAGATTCGGTTTCAATGAGTGAAGTCGGAAGAATAAGAAAAAAATCAGAACAGCCGATGTAAAAAAAGTCTCAGACCCATGCGGCTGAGATTAATATTAAATTGGAAAGCATACTTTAAATCTTCACATATGAAAACAAACAGACGCTCCATCTTCAAAAAAATTCTTGCAGGAGCCGCAGGAGTATTTGGGTTCTCGGCAGTGAGTGCACATTCTTCCGAAACGGAGGAAGATAATAAAGTTGTGACCGGAGATATCGTGATGGACCAGGATGTTCCATTATTTTCCGGGGCAGTAAAATACGGCAACCTTGTATTTGTGGCGGGAAAGGGTGCACATTTTGAAGGAGACATCAGGGCCCACACAAAACACGTACTGGATGAAATTCAAAAGGAGCTGGAGCAAAGCGGATCATCCATGGACCAGGTGCTGAAAGTCAATGTTTATCTTAACGATCTAAAAGATTATCAGGCAATGAATGAAACGTATAAAGGCCGTTTTGGGAGTAAACCACCCGTTCGGACGACCATTGCTGCAGCGGGCGGAATCCCAGGGAATTCATTGGTTGAAATAGATTGTATAGCGGCCTTAACCCAGAAATAATCATGGCAAGGAGAAGGGATATTTTAAAAGGCATGGTCACGTTGCCCATCCTGGGAGCCATAGTCACTGAAGTTTTTGCGGACTCAGATAAAATTGCGGGAGACTTTGATCGTGATTTTTTTAAGGAGTTGGGGGTGCGGACCTTTATTAACGCAGCAGGAACTTATACCGCATTGACTGCTTCCTTGCCACATCCTGAGGTAATTAAGGCTATTAATTATGCAGCACTTCAGTTTGTGAAACTCGAGGATTTACAGGACAAGGTGGGCGAACGACTGGCGGAGTTGCTCAAGTGTGAGGCAGCGATGGTGACTTCCGGCGCAGCCTCGGCGATTACCCTTGGAACGGCCGCCATACTTACAGGAGGAGATCCGGAGAAGATCATCCAGATACCCACGGATATGTCCAACATGAAATCGGAAGTTATCCTCCAGAAAAATCACCGGATCGTGTACGACCATGCCATACGCAACTGTGGTGTTAAAGTCATTGAAGTGGAGACCCGGAAAGAACTGGAAGCTGCCATCAATGAAAAGACGGCTATGATGTGGTTCTTGAATGCCAATAATTTCCTTGGAAAAATAAAAGATGCGGAGTTCGTGGAGGTTGCCAGGAAATATAAAATTCCATGCATGAACGATTGCGCGGCCGATGTACCGCCCGTAGAGAACTTGTGGAAATACACCCAGATGGGCTTTGACCTGGTTTGTTTCTCAGGAGGGAAAGGTTTGCGGGGCCCTCAAAGTTCGGGGTTGCTGTTGGGGCGGAAAGAATTAATCAGCGCTGCCAGAAAAAGTGCGCCGCCGAACGGAAATACGATTGGGCGGGGCATGAAAATCAACAAGGAAGAAATCCTGGGATTACTCGTAGCGATAGAGGTGTATCTGAAAAGAGATCACGCGGCAGATTGGGCGATGTGGGAGAAGCAAATCAAGGTCATCAACGATACAGCCATTTCGGTGCCTGGCGTTACGCCTGAATTGCACGTGCCGGAAGTAGCGAACCATGTGCCCTCCATTCGACTGCGATGGGATCAGTCCAAAATTAAAATAACTATTGATGAAGTGAGGGAAGCGCTACGGAAGGGACATCCCTCCATTGAGACAGTGGGAAATAGTGAATCACTAGACATGACAACCTGGATGCTGATTCCGGGTGAAGAACGGATTGTTGCCAAGCGTGTCAGGGAGATACTTTTCAATGCCAGCGTACATTAGAAAGTAAAGTTTGTGATTGGGGCTATTCGGGCGTGGTAGGGATTTACAATAATTGCAAATCCCGACAAACAACTTCCAAGAATATTTAGAATCAATGGTATTAACGGTTAATACTCCAGGTCCGATTTGAACCAATGGATAGTCGTTAGGTGCTGTTCTGAATCTATGCGTTGGGGCACCTATAAATACACCAATTGGAAATCCTGTAGTTGATTCCCTAAAGGGATACTTATCTTTAATTAATAAAGATCACCATGTAAATATTGATCGTTTTGATCCGGCGATTCGAAGTTTCACCTTCTTCTTCACTCGGATTTGAAATCTGTCTTAAACTTCGCTGAAGTCCGTCACATATTGAAGGCATATGAAACTTCATCCGCAACCCAAAGCCCAATCAGAATGCTGCTGGCCAGACCTACCGACAGCCCTGCCAAATTGATAATCGAATACGTGGAGTTACGCAGGAGGCTGCGAATGGCAATTTTGAAATAGTTGCGGATCATAGCATTTCTATGTTCCCAATATCATTTTTGCATACTCCACACATTTCTTAGCTTCCTGAACAGCATCGGAGCCAGCCGGGATATCATATTCCAATTCAATCGAGGCGGGTATTTTATATTTCTTGGTTTTTAAAAGAGTGAGGATCTCTTTGATGGGTGTGTCACCCAGACCCCAACCCACATTAGCGCCGCCGTTTTCCTTGTTCTTACGGTCCTTGATATGCATGCTGGTAATCCGGTCGTGCCTGGCTTCAATTAAAGCAAGCAGTGACTGTCGTGTATTATTTCCGCCTGCAGCAATGTAATGTCCGCAATCCAGATTCATTGAGTTGTAGGGAGATTGACTTAAGGCAACATCCCAGGCTGTATCGGTGGCCTGTGTATGCGCATGGTAACCAATGTAAACTTTATGTTTCGCGCCCAGATCACCCAATCGCTTGGATTGAGCAGCGTCGGTGGGCAATTCGACCGTAACGGAATTAGCGCCCAGGGCTTTGGCAGCCTTCAAAGCATATTCAACTTCAGCATCCGTGTTGTTAGGACCCAGTGCATTGGGTTTGAAAGCATAGATGCTCACACCTGCCTGGTTATACATTTTGCGAAAGGCTTCAAACTTTTCCATCGAGACGCCGGCACGCCATTCAGCCACCTGTTTTTGATAGGAGCTCAACTGACTTTTTTGTTCGTCCGTTAATTGCATGGGTTGGCCTGGTATCCGTTTAATCGGGCTGGGCGACTTTCCCGCATATTCTTCAGCCACATCGCCCATTAATTCAATGGCGCTGATATTGCTGTCAATGCAATATTGAAGTATTTGTTCTGCACTTCCCGGCATACTCCGGAAGGAATAAGTGATGACGCCAATTTGAACACCACCAAATTTCGAATTGGGCTTCGACCCCAAAAAATCAGACAATCGGAATGCCGAGGTAGACTGGCTGACGGAGATAACACCCAGGGAGGCCAGGAATCCTTTCAGAAGAAAATCACGACGGGAAGGGTTTGGGGTAAGGCTCGTTTTGGCAGGCATAATCATATCAGGTTTAGCATTGAAATAGGATCGGTTTCTTTTTGCAAGACAACATCGAATATAGTGACTTTCGGCCTGCTACAGCTCATTGGGAAAGCGTTTTAGACAAAATTTGAAGCATTAACTGCACGAGTTAATCAATCATTAAATACGGCCGCATCTCCTCAAAAGAAAAGCTGAGGGTATAGGCTCCCAAAAAATATCCCGCTGACCGTTCACAGGGCGAGAGAAACCAGATTCCGCCCCGTGTTACAATGGGCGGAGTTTCATCTAAATTAATTTTGTCTTCTGAGTAGTCTGTATCCAACATCTGGGGACAATTCTCTCGGGCTTTACTCACAATCAATTTGGCAATTTCTTTTTTTGATTCAGGCTTGAAAATATCTTCAAACTTTAATGAACGCCCGGTTCTGACATTGAGGCATTTATACTCGGAGCTCTGCCAGCCACCATTACTCTCCTGGTCAATGGCTATCGTTAAAATACCATTGAGATTGTAGAGTGTATAACCGTTGATCCTTTTCAGGTCATCGATATGTCCGCCTTCAAGGGCAAGCAGTGCATTCAGTTTCGATTGAATCGAATCCGGCGTCAGTTTGATTATTTGCAACGTACGGTTATCTCCATCCTTGATTTTTCTCAATCTTACAAAATCAAATGTGCCACGGACATTCTCAGTTGTGCCGAGTGGTAATATTTTTTTGAGGGAAAAGTTTAGTACTCCACTCCCGTCCGGTTTGCTCCACGTTCCGGTGATGGCAGGATACGAGGAGAGGTCCCCCGTAAACAGTCCCGTCACCTCGCCTTTTGCATTTGTTTCGGTCAGGTGAAGAGCTCCGTTTTCAATATTCCCTTTTATTGATATGAATTGTTGCTGATTTTTATACAAGTACTTTCCTTCATATTCATTAACGGAGTTTGGCCGCAACAAAAGAAAAATTTCGTAGAGATCGTAATCATTACCGATGGTGCCGTCGAAAATAATTTCTCCAGTTTCTGCTTGTAGTCCCTTGAGAAGTGTTTGCGCCGGCGCTGGAGTTGATTCAGACAGCGTATCGGTGACTTCCCCGATGTCATTTTCACTATGGGTTGGTTTTCCGCAGCAGAATACAAGGAAAGCCAACAGAAAATTGAAGAGGAGCCAAACGATTTGAGGAATTGGCTGCTTTTGGAAATTTCTTTGTTGAATCATTTAGCAGAACTTCTAAATAAATGTAATCAAAACAATCATCCAGTCAACCGCTCCGGCCTCTCATCGGGGGACTGCTATTTGATAATCGATAAAGTCCCGTTTAATTTTTCCGTGAAGCAGGAATTTCGAATGAGATAAAAATAGACTCCGGGGGACAAGTCATTGCCGTTCCAGTTATTTTTGTAATTTTCTGAACGGTAAACGGTTTCTCCCCAGCGGTTAATCACATCGACTGTAGAACCGGACAGCTTTTCATCCAGTACGAAAAATTCATTATAAGCATCTCCGTTCGGAGTGATCACATTGGGTATTGAAACAAATTGCGTGTTGGCAGGCTTGAAAAAAATTGTATTGCTCTTTTTAGTGCCACAAATACTTTTGATTTCAATATGAAAATGTCCCGAGTCCAGGGGGTAATATTCTTTCTGGGTAGCATTTTGTTGTTGGATTACCTCATCATCTCTGTACCAGGTAACGGGATTATTGCTGTTCACAAAAAGTCTGTTGCAATCAGAAACCAATTGGATTTCAGGCAGGGGCTCAATGGTTTTTATTTCAGCGGCTGTTGCAGATCCGGTACAGCTGTTGGCATCCGTTATTGTTATTTGGTACAAGCCTGGTTTACTTACTGATATTGATTGTGTGACCTCGCCTGTATTCCATTGATAGCTTTCTGCTTTGCATGAGGTGAGGGTTACTTTATCACCTTCACAAATGGTCAATCCACCCTGGGTGATGGTCGCCTTCGGCAATGAGTTCACTGAAACGTCAGTGGTTTCTGCACGGAGTATGCAGCCGCTGGCACTTGAGATTACCACCCGGTAACTGCCGGCAGTTTTTACAGTAATGGATTTTGAAACTTCGCCGGTATTCCAATGATTAAGAGTTGCCGAAGGCGATGTAAGGTTTATGCTTTTGCCGGAACAAATTGCTTCGGAATGGGTCACCAGTGTCGCCGGATGCCGGCAAGGTTTTAATTTTGCGACGAACACACCTGGGTTAGATTGTGAAAGTGCTATGGGGCCAAAATATATGGGCCCCATACCAGGCGCAAATGGAATATTGCTACTGTAGCTAAGCCGTCCCGTAATCAATACATTGCCAGGAGTATCTGTGGCTATGCCAAAACCCGCATTCGCGTTTTCGGAATCTGTAAAGTCTGCCCATAAGGCAGTTCCCGTAGAATCATATTGTGCCACAAAAGCGTTATCTCTGCTTATATTCTGAATTGAATTTTCGAGATGGATATCTCCAAAATCGAGCGTATCCCTATTAAGGCCAAACAGAAACAAGTACCCGGTAATAAATACGCTTCCAAATTTATTGGCGGCAATATCTGTGACAATGCCTCTACCCCTGGTGGCGCTTTTCGCCCATAATGAATTCCCTTCTGCATCAAATTTGGCAATAAAAACAGAGGACATATTTCCGAATGAGCTCGGATTGGAAAGCGTGGTGCTACCAATGGAGAGTGTTTGGTAATATGAACCTGTTATATAGATCTTACCGAATGCGTCAGCTACAACACCAGAAGATGAGCTGTAATTTCCGAATCCACTTCCTTTAAAGCTCTTAGCCCAAATAGCATTCCCATCAACATCAAGTTTTATGAGAAACATATTCCCGGTTGGCAGCACAATATTCCCAACGGTCAACCCCGGGCATAAAGTAGTTCCAGTTATATAAAGATGGCCGGTCAAATCTAACGTAATACAATTTCCACGACCTGTATTTGATCCATAGCTTCCCATAACACTCCCGACTAAAGTTTTAACCCATACGATTTTGCCACCTGGATCATATTTTGCGATAAAGGCACTTTGAAAGAAACATCCAAAACCTGGGGTAATGTTTACTGTAATGTTATCAAAGGTTAAGGTGCCGCTTTGGAAGTCCCCGCTAACATAGATATTGCCATGGCTGTCAACCGCAATGCCTTCTCCTTCATCATAGCGATTTCCTGCCGCACTTTTTGCCCAAAGCACATTCCCTTCCGGATCAAGCTTGGCAATAAAAAACTCAGCAGTTGAAACCGGTGAACTGAGATCGGTACTGTATAAGGTAATGTTGTCAAAAAGGATTGAGGGACCTGAAAAATGTCCAGTGACCAGAATGTTTCCATTTGAATCGGTGGTGATCGCATGGATTATATCATCGGAACCGCCGCCGAAACTTTTTCCCCACACAACATTCCCTGAAGAATCATATTTGACAATAAAAATGGTAGTATACTTTCCGTTGATCAGCGAAACTGACTCAAACTTGATGGGTGATTTATAAAAGTTTCCGGTAACTATAACATTCCCATGGACATCGGTGGTAATTGCCCTGCCCGTTGCGCCGTTTGCATTTTCACCTGTTTTTGCCCAAGCCCAGTCGCCTTGGGCCGAACAACATCCATAACAGAAAATAATCAGGAACAGTATACGGAGTTCTTTCTTCATAGGCCCTACCTCTTCTCAGGATACGATGTAATCAAGGCGCATAAGGAGATACCTTGAATGGTTCAACTTTACAAAACTCGCGATTAGACTGATGGTGGGTTAGCATAAATAAGCCATTCATTGACACTTTTGTGCCTTTACCGGCCTTGTGGTGGGATTGTACATTCAATTATCTTGTAACATTAAGTGTCATACGCTCAGAGCGGCTATGCCCGAACGTGCAAAGTCGTTTCGATACGAATAAATTTATAATTCTTATGGGTGAGTTTAACTTACGGCCTTCATATACGAAGGCTGCCAGCTCTTCACAGAAAAATTAGGATCCGTAGGAACGTGAGGCTCAGCCTGCAATTCTCCAGTTAAGAATTTATTCATCGCAGCCGCAGCTTTTTTCGCCTGACCCATGGCAAGAATAACGGTGGATCCCCCGGTGATCGCATCGCCTCCGGCAAAGACACCTGGCTTGCTGGTCTGGCAGGTGGACTCGTCCACCATGATCACACCCCACTTGTTGGTGCGAATGGCGGCATCGGTAGAAGGGATGATGGGATTGACACTGCAACCCAATGACATCACGACGGTATCACAATCCTCAACAAAGAACTTTCCAGTAGCTACTGGCTTTCTTCTGCCGGTATCATCCGGCTCTGACAACTCCATGTGTTCGCAACGGATTTGTTTTACAAAATTATCCTCGTCCACAATAAACTCGACCGGGTTTGACAGCCACCGCCAGTTAATAAATTCCTGTTCAGCGTGCTTAAGTTCTTCCGATCTCGCGGGCGCTTCATCATGCGATCGACGGTAGTAGCAGGTCACTTCGGTTCCTAATCTTTTTCCCGTGCGCAAAACATCCATCGCGGTGTTACCGGCGCCGATCACAGCAAGTTTTTTTCCTGAATAAAGCGGCGTGCTGTAGTCCGGAAATTTCCCGGCATCCATCAGATAGATTCTGGTCAGGTATTCGTTGGCAGAGTAAACTCCATTGGCATTGGAGCCTGGAATGTCCAGCAAACGTGGAAGGCCGGCACCGGTCCCAATGAAGACAGCATCGAAGTCTTCTTGCTGGAGCAGATCGTCCAGGGAGAGAACTTTTCC
>JAYWDP010000422.1:0-3680 GCA_043779775.1 Cyclobacteriaceae bacterium | reverse complement strand
ACTGGACGGTGGATTATCTGCTCACACCGGATGGGAAATTTAAAGTGAAAATGTACAGCCGGTCGAGCGTGAATCAACTGCAGAGTTCAATCAATACGCAGACGGCCGCCGTGACAACTGGGGCAAGTTTTATATACACCCAGAATTTTAATGAATTCAAAGATCTCCTACGTTCCAACCGTGAGAAACGAAGAAAAGAATTGAAAGATACGCCTCCCGAAATTGAAGATTGATGGCACTGAAAGGATTCATTCAAGCCATCGTCAATAGTCTGTCTGCTCCCGAGTTTAAAACACCGCGCGTAAAAGGTGTGTTGATTTTTTGTTTTGGCATCTACCTGCTGTTCCTCTTCGTGTTGGGGTATGCCTGGTACTCCCAACAGTGGGCTTCCTCATTTCAATTTTTCAATGATGGTCCCGAATGGAAGCAGATGGATAAGTTTGCTCATTTTTTCTGGGCCTTCCAGGTGAGCGCTCTCGCCACACGTCTGTTAACCTGGGCCCAACTGAATGAAAAATCAGCCTGCCTGGTTGGGGCGATTCTCGCCTTCCTGTTCGTCTCCTCCATAGAAATTGGTGATGGACTCTCCCTGGACTATGGTGCCTCCCTCCTGGATATTCTCGCCAACTCCCTCGGTAGTGCAGCCTTCTGTTGTCAGCGGTTCTTCTGGAAGCAAATAAAAATATGGCCCAAGTTCTCCTTCCACCCTACTTCCTTTGCACCCCTGCGCCCCGAAATGCTGGGCGACGGCATTCTCACTGAAATACTAAAAGATTACAATGGCCAGACCTTCTGGTATAGCGCCCACTTTAAAATCCTCCCGCTGCCGAAATGGCTTACCCTCGCCGTGGGTGTCGGCGCAGAAGGGATGATTTACGGCCGCGACCGCCAAAATGAATTGATAAACTTTTCCCCTTACCGGAAATACTTCCTGTCCCTGGACCTTAATCTTTCACACCTCCAGACTTCCTCCAAACTTCTGGGATCCCTGCTGTATGTATTGAATATCATTAAAATTCCGGCCCCCACACTTGAGTTTTCCAGTCGCGGAATAAAATTTCATCCCATTTACTTTTAGTATTCCGTAAATATTGCCGGGAATTGTCTAATTTCAGGATGCATTTTCACGGTATTTAAATCGATAAGACTATGGACCTAACCTCATTTATGAAAAAGTATGCCGACCAGATCAACGGCCAATATATTGAGTACAACAAGACCCTTTCGGTCATTATTATTCCTGTGGCTGGGAATCGGTTCCAGACGGTCATGGGCAACATCAAACAAAGCACGCTATACAACCGGAAGGTCATCACCTTTACCTCAAAGGTTTGTCCCCTGCAGGATACCCTTGACTTCAAGATGTTGCTGGAGCAGACTGCATTTTTTAATTACTGCCGATTTATGATCAGTGAAAACTATCTTCAGGTTGAGGCGGTCTCAGCCCTGGAAGGCTCTTCTGAAGATGACATCAAAGAAATGCTGCAGGAGGTTGCTAATCTTGCAGATCAGTATGAGATGAAGCTTACCGGTGCTGATATACACTAATAATTCAGAGTTATGAGTTGTGCTAACTCTGAACTCATAATTCTCAACTCTTAACTCATTTTCCTATCTTTGTGCTGCAAGACGTTCTATCGCTCTGATCCCGACTTGTCGGGACGGGGAGGAAAGTCCGGGCAACATAGAGCATCGTACTTCCTAACAGGAAGGCTCTCTTCCCTATCCCGATGAAAATCGGGACAGGCAGAGAGACAGAGAGTGCCACAGAAAACAGACTACCCCTTGGGACTTGATCCTGAAGGGAAAAGGTGAAAAGGTGAGGTAAGAGCTCACCGCTCCGGTGGTGACATCGGGGGCATGGTAAACCTTACGAGTTGAAAGGCCAAATATGCCCCGATCCCGATTGCTATCGGGATGAACGGCTCGTTCGCATCCACAGTGTAGTGGGTATGGGGGCGGGTAGGCTGATGGAGTCCGTCAGTGATGACGTGACCAGATAAATGATAGAACCCGACAGAACCCGGCTTACAGGCTTGCATTTTTTTACATGAAACCTGTTGCGTGAAAGCGCAACAGGTTTCGCTATTTTTGCCCTATGCCAAAAATTCTAATCATCGAAGACGAAGCGAGCATCCGGGCCGTGCTCAAAGAAGTGTTGCTTGACCAAAAGGAGCTGCGCCTCGAAGTGGACCAGGCTAAAGACGGTGCGGAAGGCCTCAGCCTGCTGGAAGCCAATAGTTATGACCTTGCCTTCTGTGACATCAAAATGCCGAAGATGGACGGTATGGAGGTTCTTCAAAAAGCCAAGGAAAAAAATATTCACACACCCTTCATCATGATCTCTGCCCACGGCACCACCGAAATGGCAGTAGATGCCATCAAGATGGGAGCTTATGACTTTCTACAAAAGCCTCCGGATCTCAACCGGCTTCTCATAACCGTACGGAACGCCCTGGACCGAAATTCACTTGTACGTGAAACCAAGTCCTTGCGCAAAAAAGTACTTCAAAAATTTGAAATGATCGGCGCATCGGCGGCATTGACCCGCGTCCGGGAGATGATTGATAAAGTGGCGCCTACAGAAGCGAGAGTATTAATCACTGGACCGAATGGTAGCGGCAAAGAACTGGTGGCGCGGTCCATTCACGAAAATAGCCACCGTCAAGGTGGACCATTTGTGGAGGTGAATTGTGCTGCCATTCCCAGTGAGCTTATCGAAAGCGAGCTGTTCGGGCATGAGAAAGGTTCTTTCACATCGGCCATCAGGCAACGCATCGGTAAGTTTGAACAGGCCGAAGGAGGCACCTTGTTTCTCGACGAAATCGGTGACATGAGTCTGGCAGCCCAGGCCAAGGTTTTGCGTGCCCTGCAAGAAAGCAAGATCACCCGTGTAGGCGGCGACAAAGACCTATCGGTGAACGTACGCGTGGTTGCTGCCACCAACAAAGACTTAAAAAAGGAAATTTCTGAAGGACGCTTCCGCGAAGACCTGTATCACAGGCTTGGGGTAATTCTGATTGCAGTGCCTTCACTCAACGAGCGAAAAGAAGATGTCCGGCTGTTGGTTGATAAATTTCTACAGGATATATCGGAAGAGTATGGCTCCAAAAAGAAAGAGGTCGAGCCGAGGGCCTTGAAGTTATTGGAAGATCATGTATGGACAGGGAATATCCGGGAACTCCGGAATGTAATAGAGCGACTGGTGATCATGGCCGCAGACACCATCCGCTCAGAAGACATTAAAAAATACCTCTGAGGGAACTAAATTCTGTTTCCGTTCTCTTTCTTTACTTCTTTCTTGCTGTACGTAGGGCAAGTGTACTGGCTGCACGAAGCAAGAAGACCCAGAAGGACGACAAAGGCTATAATTCTTTTCATAGTGGTAGGTTTACAAAGAACAAATTTAGAAATACTGCCTTCCCGAACAAATCCGACGTAAGATTTTGTCGTTTTAGCGAATAAAACGGTCAATTAACCAGTAAATTGCAGCCCCTGACTTCGCTATTGTCCATTCTTCCAAGTACTTCAAATTGACCATTCTGGTGCAACCTGCCTAAATCCTGGGTTTCAATGAAAGCGCACGTATTGGCATTGGCGAGGTCAATCACATTAATTTTCCCCGATGTAAGGATTTCCTGACCAAATGGGTCAGATATCTCCTTTATAACGAGCTTCAT
>JAYWDP010000421.1:0-10337 GCA_043779775.1 Cyclobacteriaceae bacterium | reverse complement strand
GTTTGCAACATGATGCCATGGAACGGATCTATAGCCTGGAGGAGGAAGTGAAGAAGACCGGAGATGAAGACCTCCTAGACCATTGGGCAAAACTGCTGACCTCTGATCATTTTTATTATATGAGCACCAAGTACTGGAATGACGGTGATGTGCACAAATATTTCAGTCACTACGATTCACCGTACGATGCTTATATTAACTACATGAATGTGGTAACGGATATGGAGCATAGGCTGGAGGGGGTGATGCTTAGCCGGTAGTCGGTATTCAGTAAACGGTAATCGGTAAGAGGTGTTTAGCCGGATTCTGGTATGGCGCGGATTGGGTGGGGTTTAGTCACCACAGATCGGTATCGGTATCGCTAACTTGACCTCGAACTTTCAGCCTCCGATTTCCAACCCAGAATTTCAACTACTCGCTAGAGATAATCAGGAGTCGGTAAGGGGTAAGAGGCAAAAGGAGTCAGGCCTCCAATTCCGAGGATGGTAAGGACTGACTCGAAGATTCTTTTGATGTTCATGTAAGGACAACCTAAAAACCCGTGCCATCAGGGGTTCGCAAGAGGAGGTCTTTTTCAGGTCACTCAAGTCTGCTGTACAAGCATTTGTTCAGGAATGAATTGATTTGGGTAGTTTATTCCACACAGTTGTTTGGAAGCCAAAGGCTAACCGCCAAAAGCAAACACCTTATTGAAATTTCTCCCTCAGCATCTTCAACTTATCCTCCATACTCCCCTCTTTTACCAGCGTTTTCGCTTGAGATTTTTCTTTGTGAATTACAGGTTGTGTTCCCGATTTCTTCTGCTCAGCAGGTTTTTCCCCACCGCTGCCAAAAGGATCTCTTTTCATAGACAACGCAATTCTTTTTCGGATGGGATCTACTTCCATCACGGTCACCCTAACTTTCTGCTGAACAGCAATTACCTGGTTGGGATCCTTCACAAAATGGTCGCTCAGATGGCTGATGTGTACGAGTCCATCCTGGTGAACACCAATATCAACAAACGCACCGAAATTGGTAACGTTGGTAACAATTCCCGGAAGGGCCATGCCCACTTTCAGGTCCTTGATTTCGTGGATACTCTCTTCAAAACTGAAGACTTCAAATTTCTCACGCGGGTCACGGCCCGGTTTTTCTAATTCTGAAAGCATATCCATTAACGTGGGCAAGCCTACCTTTTCTGAAACATATTTTTTGAGTTCCAGTTTCTTGCGCAGCGCAGCGCTGTTTATTAAGTCGGTGACGGTACAGCCAAGGTCTTTGGCAAATTTCTCTACGATGGGATAGCTCTCTGGATGTACTGCACTCCGATCCAAAGGATTTTTTGAATCGTGTACCCTCAGGAATCCGGCACATTGCTCGAAAGCTTTATCGCCGAGGCGGGGAACTTTGTGAAGCGAACTCCTGTCCTTGAAAGCACCGTGCTGGTTGCGATATTCTACAATGCTCTTAGCCAGCTGCGGGCCTAAACCCGAAACGTAAGAAAGCAATTCCTTGCTGGCGGTATTCACTTCCACGCCCACCGAATTCACACAACTGCTCACCACATCGTCAAGGCCGGCTTTTAGTTTTGACTGATCTACATCATGTTGGTATTGTCCGACGCCGATGGATTTGGCATCAATCTTTACCAGCTCGGCCAGTGGGTCAGTGAGGCGGCGGCCAATGGAGACCGCGCCGCGCACGGTGATATCGTAATCCGGAAATTCTTCGCGGGCGACGTCAGAGGCTGAGTACACGGAGGCGCCGCTTTCGTTAACCATCACCACAATAATCTCTTTTGGCAGCCCGAGGGCCTTCACGAAAGTTTCAGTCTCCCGGCTGGCCGTACCGTTGCCGATGGCGATGGCTTCGATCTTAAATTTTTCACAAAGACTCATGACGATGGTGCCTGACTTTGCCGTCTCACGCTGGGGCTCGTTGGGATAGATCACTGTGTTGAAGAGCAGGTCGCCCTGTTCGCCGAGGCACACCATTTTGGTGCCGGTACGGAATCCCGGATCCAACGCCAGCACACGCTTCTGACCGAGTGGCGAGGCGAGCAATAATTTTTTGAGGTTAGAACAAAAGACTTTGATGGCTTCAACATCGGCGAGACGTTTGCTTTCAACACGTACTTCGCTTTCCAGGGAAGGTTTTAACAAACGCTTATATGATTCTTTCACGGCCAGTTTTACTTGTTCACCCGCCGGTTTAGGTGATTTCACAAATTGTTTTTCCAGGATCAGGACCGCGAGGTCTCCCGTGGGGGCGATGTCCAAAGAGATAAAACCTTCGTTCTCGGCGCGCATCATGGCCAGGAACCGGTGAGAGGGGGCTTTTTTGATAGACTCCTTCCATTCGAAGTAGTCCCTGAACTTCTGTGCCTCTTCACTTTCCATTTTTGACTTAACAGCTTTTGCCTCTATGATGCCTTCTTTCCAGAATAGTTCACGAATGCTTTTGCGAGCATCTTGATTTTCGCTCACCCACTCGGCTATAATATCACGGGCACCCTGGAGCGCTTCATCAGCAGATGCCACTCCTTTCGCTGCACTGATAAAAGATGCAGCCAGTTTATCAACATCGACGTTTCCTTGATCAAAAATAGTGCGGGCCAGCGGCTCAAGGCCTTTTTCTTTCGCCACTGAAGCACGGGTCTTGCGTTTCGGTTTGTACGGAAGGTAAATGTCTTCCAGTTCGGCGAGCGTCTCGGCTCCTTCGATGGCTTTTACCAGTGCCGGGGTAAGTTTTTCCTGCTTCTCGATGGATTTCAGGATTGCCTCTTTGCGTTTATCCAACTCCGTGAGCTGTTCATGGCGGTCGCGGATGCTGGCGAGGACCACCTCGTCGAGGCTGCCGGTGAGCTCCTTGCGGTAGCGGGCGATGAAGGGTATGGTGGACCCCTCCGACAATAAATCCACGACACATTGTACTTGTTGGGTAGTCAGTTTCAATTCCGCAGCGATGCGGGTGATATTTTTTTCCATGAGAAGTTTAAAAAGTGGTAATCAGAAATTCCGAATGGCAAATCTAAAGGGGAAAAGGGAAAATACAATTGGATACTATGCGTTTCTCAAAATGATATCCTCTCGCCTTATGGGAAACCCCAAGATTGCATACCATTAGGAAACGACAGGTTTTTCCCAGCCGGTGTCTTTCAGGGCCGGATCATCTTCCTTTTTCAAAAAGTCGGCATCTGATAATGACTGCGCTTCCCAATGTAATATCGCTTCGTCCGGAACAACTTTAACGGGCTTCTTCCAAGAGGTGGACGTCTCGTTATATGCCAGGTTCGATTGGGAACAGTAGCAGGATATTATTGACCAGCGAGGATCATTTGAAAGATTTGCCTCGGAGCGATGAAGAAGATTGCTATGAAAAAACAAAGCGTCTCCTGGTTCGATTTCGCAGTAAACTAATTCCATGGTCTTGAGTGCATTCTCTACCATCACCAGGTCTGCGCCCACTTGTTCGCCCGAAAAGCCATGGTTCACCCTTCCCAGTTTATGTGATCCTCTGATTACCTGGAGGCAACCATTCTCCCTGTTTGCCTTTGTCAATGCAATCATTGCACTTATTAACTGATCCGGAAACATGAATTGATTTTTATACCAATAGCCGTAGTCCTGGTGCCATTCCCAGGCGCCACCTACTTTAGGTTCCTTCTGCATGAGTTTGGAATGAAAATGACAGACAGGCGTTTCGCTATCCAATAGCTGGGCCACCGTATTCACCACTTTTTCACTCCGGGTTAAATAACCAAACACATCATTGCCTGGCGTGAACCATAAAGAGAGTTTAGTCTTCTTCCCTGACTGATCGTTCAAATCCAGTGCATGCTTACGCATAGCGTCGTCCTGGATGGCAACACCATATAACCGGTCTATTTCGTTACGACTGCAGAATCCTTTGACCAGGATATAGCCGTCCTTCTGATATTGTTTGACCTGCTCTTGTGATAATTTTCCAGTGGACATACGTATAACAGAGTAATTTTAAGACATTCTTAAGCATTAAAAAAGCAGATTAGCGCAGATCAATTTCCCCTACCAAATCTTTATCCTGTCCTCCGGCTTCTTATAAAGTTTATTTTCCGGCTTGACATCGAATGCCTTGTACCACGCATCCATATTCACCGGAGCGCCGATGGTGCGGTACTCCGCCGGTGAATGCGGATCGGTAATGATGAGTTGCGCCGTCCTTTCTTGCAACGTGTTGCTCCTCCATATTTGTGCCCACGCGAGGAAAAAACGCTGGTCCGGTGTGAATCCATCGATCTTCTTATTTGACTTTCCCTGGGGTGTCATCTTAAAGGCTTCGTAGGCGGCATTCAATCCGCCGAGGTCTCCAATATTTTCGCCGAGGGTAAGTTTGCCGTTGACATGAATACTGTCCAACACCGTATAGGCATCATACTGCTCCTGTAACTTCTTCGCTCTCTCCTTGAATTTACTCAGGTCCTCGGGCGTCCACCAGTTGTGGAGCGTCCCGTCTTTGTCATACTGGCTGCCAGAGTCATCGAACCCATGGGATATCTCATGCCCGATCACCGCGCCAATGCCGCCATAGTTAAAGGCATCGTCAGCATCCGGGTGGAAGAAGGGATACTGCAGTATCCCTGCAGGAAATACAATCTCATTGTTGACAGGGTTGTAGTAGGCATTTACTGTGGGAGGCGTCATGCCAAATCGAGTTTTGTCCACGGGCTTACCCAACTGGCTGACCATGTCGGTGTATTGCCACTTTGCGGAGTTGCGCAGGTTTTGAAAAAAGGACTGACTGCTGATCTCAAGACCATCATAGGTTCTCCATTTTTCAGGATAGCCGATCTTGGGAGTAAAGGCGTGTAGCTTGTCGAGCGCTTTTTGTTTTGTCACATCACTCATCCACTCCAGATTACTGATCCTAATCTCATAGGCCTTGACAAGATTTTTGATCAGCTCGTCCATCCGCGCCTTCGCCTCGGGCTTGAAATGCTTTTCAACATAAAGTTGTCCGAGCAATTCACCAATATTGTTGTCCGTGAGATTGGCCATGCGCTGCCAACGCGGGGTCTGTATTTTCTGTCCGCTGAGCGCCTGGTTATAGACAAAGTTTGCATCCAGAAAAGATTTGTTCAGATACGGCGCCGAAGACTTCAAGATGTTCCACTGCAGATAGGTTTGCCAATCAGCAATGGGTGCACTTATTAATAAACTGTCGGCGACTGAAAAGAATCTGGGGGAGTTTACCAGTATGCTGTCCTGGCCCTCAGCTTTCAGTTTGACGAGAATAGAAGACCAGTCCATGCCGGGAGTTTTTTTGCTAAAATCGGATATCGAAAACTTGTTGTAAGTCTTGTATGGGTCGCGCATTTCCACACGGCTCATCTGGGCAGCCGCCAGTTTCTTCTCCATTTTAAAAACCGTCTCTGATTTTTGTTTCGCAGTAGCTTCGGGCTCTCCTGCGAGCATAAACAAGGTTGTCAAATAGGTTATATAGGCTGTTTGTATTTTTTTTGTGCGGGCATCATCTTTCAGGTAGTAATCACGATCGGGCATGGAAGTACCACCCTGACTGATCTGTGCTGCCATGATCTTAGGATGCTTGCGATCTTGCGCCACGAAGAAGCCGAAGAGCGGGCCCGCTAAACCTTGGGTACGCTCCCAAATAATTTCGTCGAGTACCTGGCTCACATTCTGCACCGACCCTGCCCTGACATAGTCGGGTTGCACCGGACTCAAGCCAACCTTCTCTGCTGCGAGGCTATCCATGGCGGCAGCATAAAAATCCCCGACCCGTCTTTTGATGGAGCCGGGAACAGTACTTTTGTCCGCTGCCGACGCCACCAGGATTTCCCTTACAGCTTTGATATTAAAATCCCGGAGGATGGTGAAACTCCCCCAGGTTGTTTCTTTTGGAGGCACTGGATTTTTTTTGATCCAGATGCCGCCTGCATAGTCCATGAAATCATCACCCGGTTTTGCGGTCAGGTCCATATTGGCCGGGTCAATCAACTTTGCTTTGGATTTTTCCTGCTGTGCAAAAAGAGAAGAGCTTATCACAACCATCAAAGTAAAGGCAACCGATGTCAGGCGAGAATTTAGAAGAGTAGTATTCGTCATAAATTAATTGTTATTGGAATTTCAAAAATAGGATTAAATTCAAGAACCCATAAAAATAAAGCTTTGACCCTATCTAATTCCATCCGTTCATCAAACTTTATAATGAAAATGTTGTGTTTTGTATTCACTCTCCTCAAATACAAAATCAACATTTTCGGTAATTCGGGTACCGTCTTTTTTGAATAGTTCCATATACTCATGGATTCTCTTCTTTGATAAATTCAAGTCTGCACTGTTTAGGTTAATATTAAGAAGGTCGATAAACCAGGGCAACTTCACGTTGCTCTGCGAATAGGTTTGAACAATCTCCCGGGAAATTGGCAAAGTGGTTGTCTTCGATGAATCGTAAACATCTTTGTTGCTGGCGTTCTGCAGTTTTTGATATTCTTGCTCCAACAGCTTTTCGTACAAGAAAGCGTCAAAAACATCACCTGCTTTCATCGCAGTTTCCGGATCATCTTCTGTCAGGATAGCCCCTTTGTGTATCCATTCCCAAAGTATGCTAAGCCTTATTTCACCAGTGGCCATATCCTCCATCAGATATAAAATGTCATCATTGCCAAAGTAATCGGCAGGTTTTAGTGCAGCTGCCTGCATTCCTTGCAGGAAAGCATTTCCGTATTGCAATGCCACGCTGATGAGATTGCGGGCACCCCGGACGGTTGAGGGTGCTGGCTCCAGCAGAAGCAGATCCATAGCATCTCGCTCAGCATATGACAGCGACGGAAATTTCCTTCCCAACTGGTTTGCTTGCCCGGCCCTTTCCCACACGGGCCTGACAATGTGAACCATTTTCCAATGGGCCACCCACTTTCCACTTGCACCATCTCGTTGCTCGCGTTCGGCTCCTGCCATTGCTTTTTTCATACTGGACGAAACGCCGCCCTCTGATCCCACCGGTATGTTGGGCTCCATCCCTCCCTGCCATAGGGCAAAGTTTCCATTTTGATCCGGTGTATTGACGGCACGCCTCACACGGTCTTCGTAATTGCGCATGTACCCATAGGTCATGACGATGGATTCAATATTCGGATTGATGAATTGGTTATCCCATGCCATGGCATCGGACACACTGTTGATGTAATCCCAACGGCCCGTGTTGAATCCAACAAAATGTTTGCCCAGTGCCGCACGAATTTCCATCAACTGATAAGTTGCTTCCAGTTGCTCCACTAACACATAAACTTTAATGCTTCCCTGAAGAAGCCCTATCTGCCCTTCGAGAGCGTCCATCATTTCGCACCAAAGGGCAGCCTCCCCGCTCGTCTGTATTTTTGGAAGATATAATACTATGGATGATCCTGCCTTTTGAAGAGCCTGGTAATTGTTGACCACATACAAAGTCATATCGACGAGGGAGGCAGCCATCGCCACCCCATTTGTATCTCGGATGTGCCGGTCGTCCAGATGCAGGCCGCGTGCTCGGAATATTTTAGTTGTGAAATTCAATTGGTCACGCCAATCATTGACAATAACGTGTCCCAAGAAAGATGTTGCCCAGGAGTTCATTTCCCCGGCTACTTGTTCAGCGACCTTTATGAATACGGCATCATTGTGTATCGCGAGTTTCAAGTTCCGTTGGTTGTCGAGTGACATGGAACTAATTTGTCCAAGGGCATCCTCTCCATCAAACATCCATCCATCAGCGCCGGACAGCAGGGCATAGGCCACGTTGCGTAAACTGCTTTCAAGAGTTGTATTAGGTTTTGCGGCAGGCCCTGTACCCTGGATCCATTGCCGTTGAAGGTCACGAGGGATAATACCACCATCGAAATTGCCCTTTCGTGCATCCCGAACCTTAATTTGAGTCCTGGGAATAATGCTTTCCAAATCAGCGAAAGTAATTTTCGTCTTATACTTATGTCGCTCCGCCCTTCGCTGCATTCGCAGGGTCATGACCTCTTTGATGTCGTTGTTAAAGTGGGCAAGGGAAGTGAGCACCGAAATTACCGCAGGGGTATAGATGTCTGGGTAAGATTCTTTCAAGTTGTTCCGGATGTTCATGTCGGTTATCTCTTTTATAGGAGTAAGGAGTTGAGGAGGGAGCCATTCTCAATTCCTCAATTCTCAACTCCTCAATCCTCACGGTTTACAACCAAAACTGTAAACACTGTCGCCATCAATACAATGGCCAAGATTAGTAAATAAATAAATCCCGTCGAACTATCGGTGACGAGTGCGGAAGTGCCAGTTTCCATCATTTTATAGGCTGGAATGATCCAGGGCGTAACGTAAGCCTGGATCGTGGTAAGGACGCAAATAACAATCAACATGATAAAACTATGCTTCAGGGTAAACCGGAAAAGGTCTGATTCCTTTCCGACCAAGCCTACCGCCGCGGCTCCTATCGCAATGGATTGGGGCGAAATCATTTTACCAGTAACGCCACCGGAGGCATTTGCACTTACCGTGACCACGGGATCCACACCAATAGCGTCTGCCGAGGTATATTGAAGTTTGCAGAACAACGCGTTCGATGAAGTGTCGGAGCCTGTGAGAAATACACCTAACCATCCCAGTATTGGTGAGAAGAATGGGAATAGGACTCCGGTGCTCGCCAACGCCATGGCCATCGTAGTAGACATTCCTGAATTATTTGCCACAAAGGCAAAGCCCAAAACGGATGCAATGGTGACAATGGGAAACTTGAGCTGATGTAATGTCGCCCAATAGGTTTCAATTCCTTTTTTATAGCTCATGCCGATCAAAGGAAGGGAGATCAACGAAGCCAGTAATAAAGCAGTTCCAGGATTGGAGAGATAATTAAATTCGAAAGACTTGATTACCAGTAAGCTTCCGTCCGACTTTTGTATCGCGTCATGCAAGCCGGGAATTGTAAACTTGATCATCCCAATGGAATTGAGCGCACTTTTGACTGGTTCGAGCCCCCAGGCAATAATCATGATTGTCATAATAAAAAAAGGAGTCCATGCACGGATTATCTGGCCTGACGAATAGATAGGCCGACTACCTATCGTGGGTTCGGGTTCTTCGCGAAATCGCCATTCAGTTTTTGGCTTCCAGTACTTTAAGAGAACCATTAGGCTAAGGATGGACATAATTCCGGCAATTACATCGGGAAGCAGGGGGCCGATGTAGTTCGAAGAAAACCACTGAAAGAAGGCAAACGAAATTCCGGATACCAATACCGCGGGCAATACTTCAATTGATTTTTTAAAGCCAGCCATCAGGATCACCAGATAAAAAGGGACTACGACAGACAGAAGTGGAAGGGTCCTGCCTACCATTTGAGAGATCGCCATTTCCGGAATATCCGATACGCGCGAAGCAATAATGATGGGAGTACCGACAGCGCCAAAAGCAACAGGGGCTGTGTTGGCGATGAGGCAAATTCCAGCCGCATAGAGAGGATTGAACCCCAAGCCGACGAGCATAGCGGAAGTGATGGCTACGGGTGCTCCAAAACCAGCAGCACCTTCAAGGAAAGCACCAAAAGAAAAAGCAATTAAAAGTGCCTGCAATCTCCTGTCGGCAGTAATAGAGGCCATGAAGTTTTTAATAATTTCGAATTGCCCGCTTTGGACAGTCACGTTGTAAAGAAAAACTGCTCCCAGGATGATCCAGCAAATTGGAAATATTCCATAGAGGGCTCCATGCAGCGCCGATAAGCCAGCAAGCCTGGCGGGCATTCCATTTATTAAAATGGCAAGAACTATGGCTATCAAAACGGTAAGTATACTGGCCACGTAGCCCTTCATCTTCTTAATTAATGCACAGAAAATGAAGATTATAGGCACAGAGGCTACCAGCGCGGAGAGCAGTAGGTTATGGAGCGGGTTGTCGGGTTGAGTCCAGTTCATGGTCTCGTGTTCATAAATAAAATTGAAGATACTAGGAAAAAAGGGATGCGGGGAGGATGGAGGAAGAAGTTGATGGGGAAAGGAGATGAGGAGAAAGTGAGGTGAAGATGGAGTTGATGCAAATATTCAGGAATTCTTGTTATGAAATGTTGGATATATTTTAGAATAAATTTCAAATTTCGAAAAACTTAAAACAGTTTAACCCTACAAGGACATTCAGAGAGCTTATCAAGAATTTTGACCCGGCCATTTTCCTTCTTACAGTTTGAATTTTATAACTTCTTAATCCCTTTACTTCCTTACTCCCTCAACACTTCACTCCCTCATCTCCTTACCCCCTCAACCCCTTCACCCTAATCATCTCTACCCAATGCTTTGGCTTCACTCCAGTAAAATGTTCGATCTGATGCCTGCAACTAAATCCATTGGC
>JAYWDP010000420.1:0-3684 GCA_043779775.1 Cyclobacteriaceae bacterium | reverse complement strand
ATTCTTTTTTGATCTTTTGGATTTTCTGAAACTCCCTGGTGGTGGGATTCTTGTAAACATCATCTTCCACCGTTTCAATTTGCTGACCCACTTCATCGAGTACCGAGTAATAGTTATCGACGATAATATCCACAAGGCGATATAATAAATAGTCAGCTTTCCTTGTCCTGACCCTTCCGGAGCTTTGCTTGATTCGTTCTCTGAAGGCCCCGAAACTATCACCCGCTTTTTCCTGAAAGGAGAGGAGGTAATCTCTTCCGAGGACAAAACTGACTTGTTCATATTCAATTTTGCTATCCTGAATGCTATGTAGCATTTTCATTGTAAAAAAAAGATGGTCTTCAAACTCTTCAGCCTTGGGTTGGTGGTCACTCAGGATATCTTCAATGAGTAAAGAATGAAGAGAGAAGTATTTACCCAGCTTGATTACAATTGACCTTTCATGGAGCCCATCGATATTAATCCAATTGATGTGGTCTTTTTTAAATTGGGTAAGTAACTCATCGACAGGAAGATCAGCCTGCATGGCATATTCTTTCTCATTGTACTGGATCATTTCCAGAATGACATGCGCGTCGCTGGGTATTTTTGACTCGATGCCTAAAGTTTTCTGTTTGGCCATCAGGGGACAATATTAGGTTGGTTTCTATAAGTAATCATACGCAAAGGCATTGCCATTTCAATTCTTTCGCGGTCGAACCGTTGTTTAATGGATTTATGAAGGTCACACTTTAAGTCAAACCCATCGTTCGGATTGTTGGCCCACACATAGGCCCTCAGTTGGATAGCCAGCTCAGTGAAACCCATGACGCGCACCATGACTGGAGGGTCGCCCTTTGCCAGTTCGGCCTCGGTTCGGTTGTCAACGCAATTCGGATGTTTTAATGCTTCTTCCTGAATTATTTTTTGTGCTTTGTCAATGTCAGCTTCCAAAGAAATACCCAATTCAATAAACATGCAGACTTTCTCATCGGTGATGGTTGAGTTGATAATGACTTCATTACTGATGACCGTATTGGGTATAACAATTCGTTTATTCTCAAAATCCCTGATCACGGTATGCCGCAGGGTGATGTCTTCTACATCGCCGTTATAAAGTTGTCCGATCTTCACCCGGTCACCCACACTAAAAGGTCTGAAAATAACAAGAAAAAAACCGCTAATGATATTTGAAAAGGCGGATTGCGAGGCAAACCCTACAATGGCGGCCAGGATGCCCGCGCCGGTAAGAATAGTGTTGCCAAAGGTGCGGAGGGCGGGGATAGATCGAAAAATAATGATGCTGGCAATCAGGAAAATCAGGAAATCTATGGCATTTTTAAAGAAGTTGTACCGGGTGGGGTCCACCTTCAGTTTGCGGGCTGCGGCTTTAAAAAACCTACCTGCAATAAATCGTAAGATCCGGCCAATCAAAAAAGCAATGACTAAAACGATTGCCGCGAAGGCAATTTGTTCCCATTGTTTATCGATGGTATTCATAGGCTCTAAATTAGTCAATAGGTCCTTAGTCAAAGCCACCACATGAAGATTTTTAATGAGTGGATTCTTTCTGGTAATCCTTACTTTAGCCGCCGAAATAGTCCATTGGCTATCGACTATTAACTATATTGCCGCAATGTCCTTGCGCCTCCAAGATATCAAAGCCCCGATTGCGAAAGAGATGGAGGAATTTGAACAGAAGTTCAGAGCTTCCATGCACACCAAGGTGCTTCTATTGGATAAAATCATGAATTACATCGTCAAACGCAAAGGCAAACAAATGCGTCCGATGTTCATTTTTCTCAGTGCCGGAACCTGTGGAAAAATCACGGAATCTACATTCCGGGGCGCCTCTCTGATAGAATTGTTGCACACGGCATCGCTGGTTCACGATGACGTAGTGGATGACTCTAATTATCGCCGGGGTTTTTTTTCAATTAATGCATTGTGGAAAAATAAAATAGCGGTTTTAGTGGGTGACTTTCTTCTTTCACGTGGACTCATGCTCTCCATGGAGCACAAAGAATATGAATTGCTAAGCATAGTCAATCAGGCAGTGAATGAAATGAGTGAAGGAGAGTTGTTGCAATTGGAAAAATCCCGACACCTGGATATCAGTGAAGAAATCTATTACCAGATTATCCGTCAGAAAACAGCCTCCCTCATTGCTTCCTGTTGCGCGGTAGGAGCCAGTTCTGCCGGTGCCGATGCGGAGGTGGTAAAAAAAATGAAAGCTTTTGGTCAACACATCGGCATGGCTTTTCAAATCAAAGACGACTTATTCGATTATGGTGAGGAGGAGATTGGAAAACCTCTCGGCATTGATATCAAAGAAAAGAAAATGACCCTTCCGCTGATTTATGCACTATCGCAGACCTCCTGGTGGGAGAAAAGGAAAATTATCAGTATCGTAAAGAATGAGCGTAATAAACCTAAGAAGGTTAGAGAGGTGATTGAATTTGTAAAGAAATCAGGGGGTATTGAGTATGCCAAGAAGTCCATGAATAAATTTTATGAACAAGCACTCCTTTATTTGAATGATTTCCCCGAATCGGTGTATAAAAATTCCCTGCGGCAGTTGGTTCAGTATACGATTGAGCGTGTAAAATAGAATGAAACCAAGACCGCTATAGTTAACGCATTCTTTCTCTTCCTGCTTCGAGGATGGCGTAATTTTTCCAGGTTTGGAACGTGTGAGGATCGAGTGTGTTGCCGGCCGGGCCCGTGTTATTAGGTTTATAATTGCCTTCCTGTTCCCACCATTTTTTGGCATTTTCCTTGGCGGTATTTTTATCTACATCAAAATAGTTGATGACAGAATCAGAAATGATCCAGGGCCTGTCAATGGAAGCATATTTTTCGAAAATCATCGAACGCATCTGGGTGCCGCTGGTATGATTCTTAAAATGAGAGACGGTGTAAGAGAGTGTCTCGGGTTCGGTCATCACAAGATCCCAATACTTTTTGCTGGACACCACCTGGGAGGTGGTTAGTAAATAACCATATCCCTTTTCAAGCGGTTCCTTCGTAATCAGGCAGGAAGCCTTGAATTCTTTTTTCTTTTTGCCGAAAAGGGTACCGAGGAGGGCCATCGTTAGTTCAGTTTATACACCTTAGATACTCCTGACAAGCTAAATAGTTGCATCCAGGAGGTTATTTTTTACAGAAACCTATTTTAAATCGCGAATTCAGCCTTTGTGTTTCTGTGCTGGTGAAGTGGTAGTTAGGTCCCCTTGGCTTTGGCAAAAGCTTTTCGTTGGAGGAAGCGCTCGTAATCGATGAAGAAGCCTTCAAGTTTATCGGCAGGCAAGCCTTTGGCAATTATTTTTTTCTTGTCGTCCAGAACATACAGCGTTGGAGTGGTTTCAGCATAATAAAGTTTCCCATAATGTCCTACGTAGCTCCTGGGGCCATTCACCGTAACCCAGGTCATCTTCATTTCTTTTACATAGTCGCGCATTTTTTGCATGGAGGTGTCGGCGCTTACCGCAAATACTTCGAGATTAAATTTTACTTTATTCTTGTTGTAAAAGTCCACAAGCTTTGGAGATTCCTCACGGCAGTGGCCGCAATCGGGATCAAAGAAATAGAGGACCGTATATTTCCTTTTAATGCCATAGAGAGATTTCTGCTGGAAGTTCTGGTCTTGCATCCTCAGGTCAGGGCCCGTTTTACCAATAAGGCTTATCCGTAATTTATCGGCTG
>JAYWDP010000419.1:0-3687 GCA_043779775.1 Cyclobacteriaceae bacterium | reverse complement strand
TCTGATTCTCTCCGTTGGAGATGCATGGAAAAAAGAAGCCCGGTCAACCCCAGGTAATGATCACCGTGGAGGTGGCTGATAAAAATATGGGTGATTTTATGGATGTTGATGCTGTAGCGCGAGAGTTGAAGTTGTACGCCTTCACCACAGTCAATCAGAAAATGTTTGTTTTGAATCGTGAGATACTGAGAGGTGGGGAATCGGCCGTAGGCCGGTAGCGCTCCACTGGAGCCTAGGATGGTTAGTTTAAAGGACAAGGAAGTGTTTAAGTGTTAAAGTGTATATGTGTTTAAGTTGTTAAGTTAGGGAAGTACGTGGTAAAAAAATGGCCGTCAACTTTCAGGAACTTTAACACTTTAGCACTTTCCAACTTCGCACTTTATTTCCCCTCTTTCATGTCTTTTTCAATCTCATGCATAAACACGGAATCAATGGCTTCTTCAACGGTGGGCACAATGGTGAGAACGCTGTCCAGTTGAGAAATTTTTATCAGTTTCAAAGTATGCTCCGAGAGACTCGCCAGGATAAAAACGCCACTGTCCTCTTGAAGGATTCTGTTGCCGACCAATAAGGCGCTAAGACCAGAACTATCGGTATATTTTACTTCAGATAAGTCAAGAATAATGTTTCTAATTCCTTCTGCGTGCAGGGTGATTAATTCCGATTTAAGGGAAGGGGCAACACTGGAATCCAGCTTTTCTTCATGCAGGCGCAAAAGGCTGTATTTCTCCTGTTTGTCGATCGTATATTTCATGATGGTATTTAACACTTCAAAAGTACTTTAATTTATAGAATTAACGATGTTCTGCTCAATTCGTTCTAAAATATCTTGAGAATTTAAGGGAAGAAGTTTCTCTCCCGTCACCTGATGATATAGTTCGCGATAGCGGTCTGCAATGGAGGTCACAATCGCGTCAGTCATTTCCGGTACTTTCTGTCCTTCTTTTCCCTGAAACCCATTCTCAATTAACCACTGCCGAACAAATTCCTTTGAAAGTTGTTTTTGCGGCTCATCCACCTGCTGCCTTTGCTCATATCCGGATTTATAAAAATAGCGCGATGAGTCGGGCGTGTGTACTTCGTCGATCAAATAGATTTTACCATCCTGGTTTCCAAATTCATATTTGGTATCCACCAGGATAAGCCCCCTGTCAGCGGCCATCTCACCACCTTTTGAAAACAAGGTAAGGGCATACTTTTCAAGGGTTGCATATTCTTCTTCGCTGACCAGTTTGCGCTTGATGATCTCTTCTCTGGAAATATCTTCATCATGACCCACAGGGGCTTTGGTGGTGGGAGTAATGATGGGATGGGGGAGTGCATCGTTTTCACGCAGCCCTTCCGGCAAGGGCACCCCGCACAACATTCTTTTGCCCAGTCGATATTCCCGTCCCGCATGACCTGCCAGATATCCCCGAACCACCATCTCCACCGGATAGGTTTCACAACGGAAGCCGATGGTGACATTGGGATCGGGTGTTGCCTGTACCCAATTGGGGACCAGATTTTTCGTGGCGGCAAGATTGAGTGATGCTATTTGATTTAGTACACGGCCCTTGTCGGGAATGGCCCGTGGCAACACGACGTCAAATGCAGATATGCGGTCGGTGGCCACCATCACCATGCGGTCGCCGAAATAATAGACATCGCGGACCTTGCCCCTGTAAAATCCCGTCTGTCCTTTGAATTTGAAATTGGTTTCTTTGATGGCGTCCATGAACCTAAAGTAAAACATTAATTTGAAAATTTATCAATTTGAAAATTTGAAAATTTATCCTATTCGAAAGGCGCAGCGCCCGGAGGCATTTTCAAATCTTCAAATTTTCAAATTGAATAGCTTCCAGAGGCATTTTCAAATTATCACATTTTCACATTTTCAAATTATTTATTTCTCCTCTGCCAGGATTCCTGCTTTGAATACGTATGTTTTTGTCAGGTTCCCCTGTTCATCAAATTCCTTCCATTCCTTGTGTTTCTTACCTGCCACATATTCTCCTTGTTCTTTGACCTTGCCGTTGGCGTAGTAACTGGTAAATAGGCCATGGGGACGACTCGCGCGATACTCCGCGATCGATTCCGGCTTACCGTTTTCATAGTAATTTTTTAAGGCACCGGTGATGAGATTGTATTGATACATTTCCTCGGTTTGCTTCTCGCCATTCGGATAATA
Organism: Cyclobacteriaceae bacterium; assembly: GCA_043779775.1. GTDB lineage: Bacteria > Bacteroidota > Bacteroidia > Cytophagales > Cyclobacteriaceae > ELB16-189. The sequence continues at coordinate 1,517 of JAYWDP010000419.1, read as the reverse complement.
GGAAGTTCTGAGGCCATGAAGTTTCCCCTTCTCATACGTCTCTTTCAGCTTGGGCGTCTTTCCATCGGCGCCATAGTAGGTCCAGGTACCCCTTGGCTTCAGTTTACGGAAATGTTTTACGTATACAGCCTTGCCGGTATCATCAAACCCTCCTTCGACGACATCAATTCCATTGAGGCCTACTTGCTCCTTGGACTTAACCTGTCCATTGCTATGGTATTCAATATTGGTCCCTGTCCTTGCGCCTTCCTTGTATTGAAAGCGGTGACGCACCGTGCCGTCGGTATAGTAAGCTAAGTTCTCACCATCGAGCCTGCCATTGGTAAAAAACCCTTCCAGCAACAAATGCCCCTCAATGTCATAGTTTTTAAAGTTTCCTGTCTTCTCTCCATCCTTTATCGTGGAGATGGTTTCAAGTTGACCATTGGGATAATAGGTTTTATAGAACCCATTGATAATGCCGTCCTTAAAATTTACTTCAATCTGAATGATGCTATTCTCATAATAGGTTTTGCTGAGACCATTAGGTTTTCGGTTTTTGTAAATGGTCTCTCTTTTTAATATTCCGGAAGGATAATATTCCAACATCAGTCCTTCAGGCTTTCCCTTCACAAAATTGGTTTCATTTTTTGTGGAGCCTGTGGAATAAAATGATTTGACGCTGTCTACCAGTTGGTTGTTTTTGTAAAATGCTTTTTGAATGCGTTTGCCGGTTTCATCAAAGACTTCGACGGTCCCGTGCCGCATGCCTGCCTGATAGGAGATTTTGCGTTGCAGCGTGCCATCCGGAAAATATTCCAGAAAGGTACCGGAGCGTCTGCCATCGTCATAAGAGCCCTCCATCTCCAATTTGCCATTGGGATAGTAGCGCTTGTAAGGACCTGTCAGAATTTGATCATTTTCAGCGGAGACATAAAAATCTTCCTGAACGCGCTTCTTGGCACCATCGTAATAAACGGTGACTTGCTTTTGAGCGCTTGCAAAGTGTACGATAAAAATGAAAAATAGAATGAGACGCGGCATTCTGAACAAATATTCGAGGTTCAAGGTTTAAGGTTCAAAGTTTACAGGCATGGAACAAATCTTGATCTCAACGATGAAATCATCCTGATGTTGTATGTAATAAACAGAATGACTAAGCCTGATCAGATTTTTTCAAGCACAATAGCGGAAGCCCCGCCACCACCATTGCAAATACCAGCCACGCCAATAGTAGAATTATTTTGCTTCAACACATTGGCCAATGTGATAGTGATCCGCGCCCCGGAAGCTCCCAGCGGATGACCCAGCGCCACGGCACCACCGTTTACATTGACTTTAGTGGGATCGAGGCCCAGCTTCATGTTGTTGGCAATGGCCACGGCAGAAAATGCTTCGTTGATCTCATAATATCCTACATCTTTTTTCTCTACGCCCGCCATTTTCATCGCTTTCGGTATGGCGATGGAGGGAGTAGTAGTAAACCACATGGGGTCCTGGGCGGCATCTGCAAATCCTCTGATTTTTGCCAGCGGTTT
>JAYWDP010000418.1:0-3692 GCA_043779775.1 Cyclobacteriaceae bacterium | reverse complement strand
CCTGCGTGTTACCCAAGGATTGGGCCTTCTTGTAAAGCTCCAGGGCTTCTTTCAAAGTATCTTTCTTTTTACGAGGCGCCAGCTTGGTCCGGTTAGCGGCTTCTTCCACAGCTTGTGCGCGCGCAAAATAGGAGTCCGCTTCGCTCATCTTACTTTGGATCATCAGTTCCTGAATTTTCGCTTCAATCAGGGCAAGTTCCTGGGTTTTAGCTTCGATCTGAGATTGCTTATCGTTCAATTCCGCTTCCTGCATGTCGATGGTGATCTTCATGTTTTCATTTTGATTGCCAAGTTCATCCACTTTTTGCTGGAGTAATGCAATCTGGTTATTTTTTTGTTCGAGGTCGGCCTTTAATTTCTTGACCGTTGCAGAAAATGCATTGGCATTGGCTTTGGATTTCTTCAGTGATTTTTCGAGGCCGCTGATTTTAGACTGGGTATCCTTTACATAATTGTTTAGGTCCTTCATCCTGGCTGTATAATCGGAGAAAGTTGTACCCTCCACCATGTTCATTCGGAGGAGTTGACGGCTCGCATCAATGGAGTCCATCATTGTACCAACTTCTTGCAGTGTTTTCGCCATCTCCTGACTGGTCTGGAGTTCCACTTGAAGTGAATCAACCTGGGACTTCAGTTTTGTATTTTCTGCCTGATTACAGCCTGTTAAAAAGGCTCCAACCGACACGATAATGAGTAATTTCTTCATAAAAATTTTGTTTAAGATGCCGCAAAAGTACATTGTTTCATTAGTGTAATAAGCACCCCCCAAATTATTTTTCGACGAATGGTCAAATTCTACTGTATTGGTGTAAATTCGCCCCGGTTTTAAAGGTTTTACTCGTTTTTAATGCCCAAATCATCTACCCCGCAATCGCGTATTCCAGACCTGGGAGAGCCTCGAATAATTGTTGAATAGTTATGGAAGGCACGAAAGACCTTAATAAATATCAACTCACGCTGGGCGGTGTTTTAGTCTCTCTGGGAATCATCTATGGAGACATTGGAACATCTCCCCTTTATGTCTTCAAAGCGATTGTAAATGGTCACCTTATCTCTGAAGATCTGGTACTGGGTGGTATGTCCTGTGTCTTCTGGACACTGACTATTATTACCTCATTCAAGTACATTTACCTTTCACTCAATGCCGATAACAAAGGCGAGGGTGGAATATTTGCACTCTACGCACTCGTCAGACGTTACAAAGCTCAATGGGTAATATACCCGGCCATTATCGGATGCTGTACCCTGCTGGCAGATGGATTTATTACGCCTGCGATCAGTATCACCTCTGCCGTAGAAGGATTGACCATTAACTATCCTGAAATACACACCGTGCCGATTGTAATCGTTATCCTGATACTCTTATTTTTCTTTCAGCAATTTGGCACCAGCGTGATTGGTAAGACGTTTGGACCCATCATGCTGATCTGGTTTTTTACTATTGCGGTTTTTGGCAGCATTCAACTCGTCCAACATCCGGAGGTACTTAATGCCATCAATCCTGTTTACGCTTGGAATTTGCTTACGGTTTATCCCGGTGGATTTTGGATTTTAGGCGCAGTGTTTCTGTGCACAACCGGAGCCGAAGCATTGTATTCAGATTTAGGACACTGTGGAAAAAATAATATTCGTCTGGGGTGGGGCTTTGTAAAAGTCTCCCTCCTTTTGAACTACTTTGGGCAATCGGCATGGTTAATGAGTCATACCGGTGAACAACTGAACGATCGCATTCCATTTTACGCTATCATTCCGGAAAGCTTTTTGCTCTTCGGTATTATCATTGCAACCATGGCTGCGGTCATAGCGAGCCAGGCTTTGATTTCAGGCACCTTTACCCTGGTGAATGAAGCAATGAAATTAAAATTATGGCCTAGCACCCGCGTTCGTTACCCCAGCCGCGTGAAAGGTCAAATCTATCTGCCTGCCATCAACTGGCTCTTGCTGATAGGATGTATTTTCGTCGTCTTATACTTCCAGAAATCAACCGCCATGGAAGGAGCTTACGGTCTTGCCATCATACTCAATATGCTGATGACCACCACCCTTCTATCCTTTTACTACAGCACGGTGAAGCAATCCAGATTAAGAACTTTTCTAATCAGTGTTGTCTTTTTTTCCATCGAGACCTTATTCCTGGTTTCAAACTTTGATAAATTCGAACAAGGCGGATGGTTTACCTACACGATCGCATTTTTCTTTTTTATCCAAATGTTTGTCTTACTCAAAGCTCGCTACCTACGGGACCGGCATACAGAGTTTGTGGACCTTAAACATTACATTCCTCTCATTCAAGATTTGCAAGCCGACACTACTATTCCAAAGGAATCCACCAACCTGGTGTTCATGGCTGTGGCCGACAGCAAGCGCTACATTGACTCCAATATTATTTACTCCATCTTCAAGAAGCGTCCGAAGCGTGCTGATGTCTATTGGTTCCTGCACGTTGATACGGTCGACAGTCCGTACACATCCAAGTATTCCGTAGATACCGTCATACCCAGAAAGTGCTTCTTCGTGAGGATTAAGCTGGGCTTTAAAGCAGATCATCGCGTGAATCTTTTATTCGCCAAAATCCTTCAAGATCTGGCTGAGACAGGTGAAATTGACCTCATCAGCCACTACGAGTCATTGCAGAAACACAGCATGCCCTCCGACTTCAAATTTATCATGCTTCATTCCCTCGCTTCCGTAGACAGTGAGATTTCATCTTTTGATAATTTGATCATTCAAGGATACCGGTTTATAAAAAAACATAGCCTATCTACCGAAGAAATGTATGGACTTGAGCTCGCCAATGTGGAAGTAGAAACGGTCCCCATTATGGTCGGACCTGTCGCGAAAGTGCGTATCAAACGCGAAAAAGAAGACGATGAACGGGAGAAAGAACTTCGATATCACGGTCATATTAATTGACCGCTTTCGGACGCTACCGTTCGCATTTGGCCAGTTGTCATAAGCCAGTAGCCTCATTATCAAGCTGATTTAAAGGAATCCGGACTGGCATTGATTTGGAATACATCCTTCCAAATCAAACTCATATGATTCGCAGTTATTTCATTGTCGCATTTCGAAATATGATGCGCAATAAGCTGTTTTCAAGCATCAATGTCTTCGGACTTTCTCTGGGCGTGGCATGTTGCATGCTACTCACCCTTTACATCCAGGATGAAATGAGCTATGATTCCCATCATAAACATCTGCAGGATTTGTACCGAATCACTGCTCAGTTTGAGTCAGACAAAGGATTGGACAAATTGGGAACCAGCTCTCCTCCCATCGCCCTGGTTATGCGCGATGAAATCCCGGAGATTGAACAGGCTGCCCGGGCTATTAACCCTCCCGGCGTGTCTCAAAATCTGATAAAATATGAAGACAACATTTTCTATGAGACTGACGGCTATATCGCAGACTCCACTTTGTTTGATGTCCTGACCTATGACCTGATCGAAGGTGATCCTACGACCGCATTGGTCGAAGCCAATTCCGTTGTCATCAGTGACAAGATGGCAAAAAAGCTGTTTGGCAACGAACCTGCCCTTGACAAAATGATTTATATCAGTCAGGGAGGCCCGTCTGCAAATTTCAAGATCACTGGGGTAATGAAAGATAATTTAAAAAGTTTTTTTCATGCGAATTTCTTTGTCTCTATGACCAGTTCGGGGTGGGCAGAATATCTTCGTTCAGACGAGGCC
>JAYWDP010000417.1:0-3699 GCA_043779775.1 Cyclobacteriaceae bacterium | reverse complement strand
GCTGCAACATTACCTGGCTAATATCAAAAAGGATCAAGTGGCATTAAGGAATAGCGAAGATGCAATTTTTCAGTTTATCCAGGCTAATAAAGAAGAGGTTTCAACTTCAGAGGCTTTTAAGATATTCCGGTTTATGAAGGATGTTCACACGAGCATTGAAAATACCTTGGCCATTGATTCTCATCGCACGCCCATCAGCCTTCGTGCTTATTGCCAGATATTTATTTACATTTTTCCTATCATTTATACCCCCTCGCTGCTGCATCGTTTGGATATCCACACTTCCGATTGGGTGGTCTATTCCCTCAGCATGGTGACCGGTTTTATCCTGATCTCCTTGTATAATGTTCAGGATGAAATGGAGCACCCTTTTGATCAAAATGGACTGGACGATATCCGTTTGGATGAGTTTAAGCTCAGGGCTTAAACTATCTATCATCATTTTAACTTAATTAAGTTTTTAGCGGGCGAATTTTTAGCTTTGCGACCTTAATTTTTTAAATGTCAATCGATCAGGAAATCGCCAGACGAAGAACGTTTGGCATAATTAGTCACCCGGATGCCGGCAAAACGACCCTCACGGAAAAGCTTTTGCTTTTTGGCGGGGCCATACAGAAAGCAGGTGCTGTGAAATCAAGCAAAATCAAGGACCACGCCCGCAGCGACTGGATGGAAATTGAAAAGCAAAGGGGTATTTCCGTGGCAACCTCGGTGATGGGATTTACCTATCAGGACATTAAAATCAACTTGTTGGACACCCCTGGCCACCAGGATTTCGCAGAAGATACCTACCGTACCCTCACGGCCGTTGACAGCGTGATCATGGTGATTGACTGTGTAAAAGGCGTAGAGACGCAAACAGAAAAATTAATGGAGGTCTGCCGCATGCGCAGCACACCGGTGATATGTTTTATCAACAAACTCGATCGCGAAGGCCGTGATCCTTTCGATCTCCTGGATGAGATAGAGGAAAAACTGGACATCAAAGTGAGACCGTTAAGCTGGCCCATCAGCATGGGAAAAACTTTTAAGGGGGTATATAGTCTTTATGAAAAGAGTCTCCATCTTTTTACTGCCAGCAAAACGGTAATCCAGGAAGGCATTCAGATTTCTGACATAGGCAACTCCGAACTGGATGCCCTCGTGGGCGAAAATCATGCCAGCCAGTTACGAGCCGATGTGGAATTGATTGAAGGAGTTTATCCGGATTTCGATATAAATGAATATCTGACGGGAAAAGTAGCCCCTGTTTTTTTTGGCAGCGCAGTAAATAATTTCGGCGTCAAGGAATTGCTTGACACATTCATCCGTATAGCACCGCCGCCACAACCCCGCGAGACTACCGTGCGAATCGTTGCGCCTGATGAAAAGAAATTTTCAGGTTTTGTTTTTAAAATTCATGCCAACATGGACCCCCGTCACCGAAACCGGATTGCCTTCGTACGGGTGTGCTCAGGGGAATTTGAACGCGGCAATAATTATTATCATGTGCGTCAGGAAAAGAGTTTTCGGTTTTCCAACGCCACAGCTTTTCTCGCGCAGGATCGCGAAACGATTGACGAAGCCTGGCCGGGCGATATCGTGGGAATCTTTGATACCGGAAATTTAAAAATCGGCGATACCCTCACCGCGGGGGAAAAACTGTTTTATACCGGCATCCCCAGCTTCTCTCCGGAGATTTTTAAAGAGGTGGTCAACAAAGACGCCATGAAAAGCAAACAATTGGAAAAGGGCCTGCTTCAATTGATGGAAGAAGGTGTTGCCCAGCTTTTCACCTTTGACATTGGCAAAAGAAAAGTAATTGGCACGGTAGGCGCCCTACAGTTTGAGGTAATCCAGTTCCGTTTGAAGCATGAATACAATGCCACCGTGGAGTTTGTGCCGCAAAATATTTATAAGGCTTGCTGGATCAGTAGCAAAAGTGAGCTGAAGCTTCAGGAGTTTATCAATTCTAAAATGCGGCATATCGCCAGGGATAAAGAGGGAAACTTGGTATTCATGGCAGAGTCAAAAGCATGGCTGCAGATGGTTCACGATAACTTTCCGGATATCAGTTTTCATTTTACTTCCGAATTCAAGGATTAAGAAAATATTTGCAGAAATTTGTAATAATCTCACGCTATGACCTATTCTTCCCTTGGCCGCTACCGTAACCTGGTTCGATTCATTCGCAACTGGCCTCATTATTTCAGCCACAAAAGGTCTTCAACATTTTTACCTGCTCGTTTTTCAACCAGGGGAACATCCCTGACATTTGATGTTCCAACCTTTGAATTATACCTGGTATTTAAAGAAATATTTCTCTCAGATTTTTATTCCATCGACGAATGGATTGATAGGCTTCCGAAGGCCCCGGTCGTGGTAGACATAGGCGGAAATGCAGGGTATTTCAGCATGCTTTTGCTATCGAAACGACCTTCGGCTTCTTTATTTGCTTATGAACCGATCGAACGTAATTTCGAACTCTTCCAAAATAACATTAAGATAAATCCAGTTATTTCCGGTAGTGCGCACGTATTTCACCGCGCTGTTACCGGGCGGCCCACCGATTCAATTACGTTGTATAAGGAGGCAAACAGTGACAATTCTGTGACGGCGTCTGTTTTCCAGGATTTTGAATCGCACAATCTGAATGCCGTTACAGTAAAAGCCATTTCACTGGAACAGATCCTGCAGGAAAATAAACTCGACCAGGTGGATTTTCTTAAAATCGACTGCGAGGGAAGTGAATATCCGATCGTCTATGATTCGCCTCCTGAAATCTGGAAAAAAATAGAAACAGTGTTTTTAGAAGTTCACAACCTTGATGAGGACAAGAGGAATTTAAAATCCATCGACCAGTTTTTAAAGACTGTAGGTTATAAAACCACCCATCGTCTTGCCAATAACGGTTGTTACGCCGTATTTGCCACCAGGAAATGACGTCCCGAATTGAAGTAGTTTATGAAGACAATCACTTACTCGCCATCAATAAACCTGCGGGTCTTCTGGTGCAAGGTGATGAAACAGGGGATAAGCCCTTGGTGGAAATCGCCAAAGAGTACATCAAAGAAAAACTTCAAAAGCCGGGAGCTGTATTTTTGGGGGTGGTCCATCGCCTGGACCGGCCCGTCAGCGGTGTGGTAGTTTTTGCCAGGACCTCCAAGGCCCTTTCCCGTATGAATGAATTATTCCGTTCGCGGGAAACACAAAAAATTTACTGGGCCGTTACCGACCAAAAACCCAATGCTTCAGAGGGAACGCTGGTCCATTGGTTATTAAAAGATGAAAAGAAAAATAAAACCACGTCGTTCATTCGCCAAACGCCCGGTGCGCTGAAAGCAGAATTGCACTATAAAATTTTGGCATCAAAATCTGGTAGGCTATTGCTGGAAGTACAGCCTGTTACAGGCCGGTCGCATCAGATCAGGGTACAATTGGCCTCCATGGGTTGTGCCATCCTGGGTGATGTAAAGTATGGCTCACAATTCACAACGGGCGACGCCAGTATTGCGCTACACGCCCGTTCCCTTCAATTCATACATCCCGTAAAGAAAGAGATGACTTCGATCATCGCTGAGTTGCCAAAAAAAGAATGGTGGTCAGTTTGGTAACAATTAATTGTTATTTTGAGCTCTTAATCTGCTGGCATGAATTTGATTAATAAACTTAAGGATCGGTGGAAAGTAAAAGGGGCCCTTCAGGTGATTGTCATCCTTA
>JAYWDP010000416.1:0-3717 GCA_043779775.1 Cyclobacteriaceae bacterium | reverse complement strand
CATGACGCATAAAACCAAGACCGCTTTCAATGGCTTGCTTGCTACCGGAAGCATCGATAACCGTATTCGCCAGTAACCCATGCGTAAAATCTTTCAATTTATCTACCGGCGACTGAAGGGCATTTACAACAAGATCTGCTCCGAAATGTTCTTTTGCTATCGCCAACCGGGTGTCATTGATGTCAAGGGCAATGACCGTGGCCTTCGCATACTTCGCTAATTGAATGATGCCCATCCCGATTGGACCGCAACCCATAACGACGATGATATCTCCTTCCCTGATCCGCGCTCTTCGAAGGGCGTGCGCTCCTATGGCTAGGGGCTCTGTAATGGCTATTTCCTCCAGAGACAAATGATTTGCAGGAATGAGTAAACGGTTAGGCAATAAAATCATCTCCTGCATGCCACCATTACAATGAACGCCAAAGACCTCAAGATTTTCACAGCAGTTTGCTTTTCCTGCCTTACAGGCCGAGCACTTACCGCAATTGATATAGGGTACGATCACAACCTTATCTCCAATTGTTATTCCTGCGGCATTGCTCCCTATTTCAAGCACTTCTGTGGCCAATTCGTGACCCAATATGCGAGGGTATGAAAAAAAAGGCTGGTCACCCTTGAATGCGTGCAGGTCCGTACCGCATATCCCCACCCTCTTTACTTTTAACAAAGCATGTCCTTCTTTCCAGAAAGGCTGCTCCTTTGCTTTTAGAGCGAAGTGGTTTGGAGATTCACAAATAATATAGTCCATCAATGGAAAAGTCACATCAATATTGCATAAGGTCTGGCCAACCGAACTTCGAATACTAAAAGGAACTCCTCCTGCAGAGATTTGTAACAAGCCTAACCTGTGGCCACCATGACTTGGATCTTCTGACCCACAAAGTACATGTCGATTTCCCCAATATTCTTGGCTGAAATCTTTCCCCTGTGGAAGCACTCAAATTCCTCCTTGATCAACTCATGGGTTGATGAAGAAATATTAACCCTCCCCGGCTCACCGTTTGACTCCATCCGGCTGGCTATATTGACCGTGTCTCCCCAGATATCATAAGCATATTTCTTTTTTCCAACCACGCCCGACACGATTGGGCCGGTATGTATTCCAATTCTCAATTCCCACGCAGGCAGACCCTTGGCCCTTCGGTCTTCACCCTTCTTTTTCATAAAATTCTGCATGACCAAGGCCGCGTTTACGGTGTCACCGGCATGAGTCAGGTTAGCGGATGGTATGCCGCCGGCACACATGTAAGCATCACCGATGGTTTTGATTTTTTCGAGATTGTAGGTTGTTATGATCTCATCAAACGCCATAAAATATTCATTGAGTTCACTCACCAATTCCTGGGGCGAAAGTTTGCCGGCGATAGAAGAGAATCCTTTGAAATCCGTGAACAGTACGGAAGCGCTTTCGTAATAACGAGGTTTCGCTTGACCATCGGCCTGCAGTTCTTTCGCCGTCTCCGCAGGGAGAATGTTGAGCAACAATGTTTCAGACCGCTCCTTTTCGTCGCTGATAATCTTATTGGTCTTCTTGATATACCGGTATCGGCTGAAGGCGCTGGCGGCCATGATGAGCAGCAGAAACCCGGTGATACCGGTTGCATAGCTGATGATCTTCTGCCTCTGAATGGCCAGTTCCCTGAGGGCCTGATCTTTTGTAAGGAGATCAATTTGCGACTGCTTCTTTTCAATGTCAAAATTGAACTGGAGCTGTTGCACTTTCTTATCATTGGCAGTATTGTAGAGGGTGTCTTTAATGTTGCTGAAAAGGGTTTCAAAGTTATAGGCTTGCTTGAAATCCCCCAGAGCAGAATATGCGTGTGCCAATCCCTCATAGGCCTGCTTGAGCTCATTTCGGGCACCGACTTCATTGGCTAATTTTACTGCTTTTAAGAAATAGGATATCGACAATGGCTCATTGCCTTTTTTCTTTTGTGTTTCAGCAAGACCCAAAAGGCTCTGGGTCATTTCATATTTGGCATCCAGCCGTGTGGCAATTTCAAGGGCCCGGTTCTGATAAAGCAGCGCTTCATTAAAATCTCCCCTTTCAGCATAAATCTCACCGAGGTGAATCAATGGAAAAGTAGCTTCTACGGTGCCGTGAAATACATCTAATGAAGCATCAAAATACACAATGGCCGAATCGTACAGCTGACGGTTCTTATAGATCTCCCCGATGTTCATACTGGCATAGCCAATTCCTTCCGGGTAATCTATCTCTCTGCATATTTCAATTGCCTTGTAAAAATACTCGAGGGCCTTGTCATACGTTGCCTGTTTGTTTTGATAGACGCCTCCGATATTATTCATGAGGGTGCCCGTTCTCAGACGGTCATTAATTTCTTCGGAAACCCTGAGGGCCTTTAGGTAGTATTCAATAGCCTTGGTATCGTCGCTAATATTAAAATAACAACCCCCTATATTACTGAGCATGTTTGCCACACCGCTTTTGAAGTGTATCGAATCAAATACTTGTAATGACTCCTGGAACTGGGCAATGGCTTCCGCAAAATCGGACTGCATCACATACCCCTGTCCGACTACCTTCCCGGCAAGGCCGACACCTTTAGTGAATCCAATCTTTCGTCCCAGAATTTTGGCCTTGTTCGCAAAACTGATGGCTTCAATGGGATCCAAACTCATGTAAGTCCTGCTAATGGTCAGCAGCATGTTGACCCTGGAGGAGTCCTGAGGCAATCTCGCCAAAACTTTTTTGAGGCTATCGATTTCACGATCCTGTGCCAGACCCTGCCCCCCAAGGCAGATGAAAAATGACCAGCAGAAAAGTACTTTGTAGTTCATGAATAACAAGACACATTCAAATTACGAATCATTTGAGCATTTGTGCAATGATTATCCTTATAAGCAAAAAAGAATGGAGACTGTCTCCATTCTTTTTTCGATAATGATTGTATCAAGACTGCTTATTCCTTCATGATCCGGATAGACCTTGTCCCGCTGACAGTTTTCACATAAATGAGATATAACCCACGGTTCAGCTCTGAAAAATCAATACCCAACTCTTTGTACTGACTGTTCCAGGTTGCATTCACAGGATAGGGTTTCCCCATATTATCATACATGCTGATATCTGAGCTGGCAGGTTTCTCAAGTAAATCCGTAACGGTGATGGCTACATGATTCGTCACCGGGTTCGGGAAAGCTTTTATTTCGACATCATAATAGGATTCTCCTGAACCCCAATGACATCGGCTGGATAAAGAACTCGCATCTGATGCCACGGCTGTCTTCTCCCCTTTGTTGAAACTTGTGACGGTCCACGTAAGTTTATTTCCATCAAAGAGAACGTCAAAGTGCCCTTCTCCCGGCTGGAACCATTGAGGTGGCTGACCCGAGTAACTGCCGTTAGAAATAAGTCTGTTTTCCAAACCATTAGCGATGAAAATGGCATTGTGATTGTCGTTCTCATATTCAAAATGTGCTACAAACGCAAACCCAAATGGGTCATTCGTCAGGGCTTCCACACATTCCAATTCAATCTTGATCGCCCTGGAATAAGTATTGCCCGTATTGACATTCAGGGTACCATTAACATATTGGGCAACCACGTAATTGGAAGGCGTCGACAACAATAGATTGCTGACCACAATGGTGTAGGTGCCAGGAGTTGTATAATTCCCTAAAACATTATAAGAGGGCCCTCCTGAAACTATCATGGCACGCGTGTCTCCGTTGACAAATCCTGTAATGGTT
>JAYWDP010000415.1:0-3722 GCA_043779775.1 Cyclobacteriaceae bacterium | reverse complement strand
GAGCTGGCGCTAACTTCCCGCCGGATTGCAATGGAGGTTCTGGGTATGATTGCATTGAAGAACAAGCCACCGCCAAAAATATTCTATCCATCGGTGCTGTAAGTGCTGTCCTGAATTATGTCGATTCAAGTTCTGTTAAGATGAGTTCGTTCAGTGGTTGGGGCCCTACGGATGATGGCAGGATTAAGCCTGATTTGGTAGGAGATGGTGTTAATGTTTATTCAACTGTTTTAAATGATTTATATGGCTCTCTCAGCGGGACCTCCATGTCTTCACCCAATGTGATGGGTTCCTTGGTTTTAATTCAGGAGTTACATCGCAATTTGAATGGAGGAAATTTTATGCTCTCATCCACAGTTAAAGCGTTGGCTATTCATACCGCAAAGGAGGCGGGCATTAGCCCTGGTCCGGACTATAGTTTTGGTTGGGGCCTTCTTGATGTTGCCGCTGCCGCAAATATTCTGGTTAACAAGGATGATCAAAATATTATTATTTTGGAACGTAGCTTAAATAATGGTGAAGTCTTTGACTTGCCATTGACCCCCAAAGCCAATCAGAAAATTACAGCCACCCTTGCCTGGAATGACCCTGCCGGAACACCCCCACTCATTTCCGTGGATCCTGCAAATTTGATGCTGGTTAATGATCTGGATATGCGCATTATTGACGATCAGGGGAATACCCAGTTTCCATGGGCGCTGGATCCATCCAACCTTGCTTTAGGAAATCCCGCTTTCAAGGCGGATAATTTACGGGATAATGTTGAAAAAATTGAATTCAAAAATCCTGAACAACGCGTGTATACCCTTCGTATTTCTCATAAGAGAACCTTGGCCGCAGCACAAATGTATTCGTTAGTCGTTACCTATAGCTCGGTGGTGGATGCACCACAAAAGTTGTATTGGGTAGGTAATTCAGGTAACTGGAATGATCCTGCCCATTGGTCTGCCATTAGTGGTGGGCCTTCCTCGGGAAGTGTGCCAAGCTCCCAGAATAATGTTGTTTTTGATGAGAACTCCTTTTCTTCTGCCGGAGTTGTTTCTTTATCGAATGCCGCTGTTTGTCACTCATTGCTCCTGCTTACAAGCTCTGAGAAGATAGATTTTGATTTGAATGCTAACAGCTTGAACCTTACTGGTGATTTAGTTTCTTCGGACTCCACTTTTTCAATCAGCTCAACGGGGGATGTACAATTTTCCGGAACAGCTTTAGTAAATATTAATAAATCAGACTTTTCCCTTGGAAATTTTAGGTTTGACGGAACTTCATTTAAGCTTCGGGGGAGAGGGAAACTGGGTCAGGTAACATTGAAAAAAGGTTCTTTGGATATGAGCAATACAAATTTCCAAATTAGGAATTTAAATGCCAGTACGTCGGGGATTAAGGCGTTAAATATAAAAAATGCTATTATTTCAGGTATCGAACTTTCAAGCTTGAATGTGGCTGACAACTTAAGTTTGCAATCAGATTCTGTTGTAATCAATACCCCACAAGCATCCCCGGCTCAATTTAACTGGAGCGGAATTATTCTAAAGGGAGTTCTAAATATTAAACCAGGAATGCTTACCATTAATGGCAATAACCAGATTTTCAGAACCATCTTGGATGGCAGCCTAAGTCTTAATGGTAATATTCAATTTACCAATATTTCACTGGTAGCCGGTTCTTCTATTATTTTGTCAGATAATTCAATTCAGACGTTATCTAAAAACACGACCCTTCAAAGTACATCAATCGCCAGGATCAATTTACAATCATCTGGGCATGCTAAAATAAGCTTTGACGGTCAATACAAGCTATGTTTTGATTTTTTGAATATCACGGGAGTCGCACTCATCGGTTCAGCATCAGTAAACGCAGGACTCAATTCTACTTTAGTAAATGCGCCTGATTGGATGCAGGAAAATTGTCAGGATGTTATACTACCTGATTTTATGATATCCTTTCCTTGTTCAGGTGGTCAGACGAAATTTACAGATAAAAGTGAGGGACTTATTTCAACATACCTGTGGGATTTTTTCAATCCTTCAGTTGTTTCTTCAGGAATTAATACAAACATAGCAACGGCTTCCTACCCAACGGCTGCTACTTATCAGGTTCGCTTGACCGTTTCAAACAATAAGTTCAGTAAAAGTTTGTTGCGCGACGTTGTGATTGGAACCAATGACTTGAATGAGAATTCAATCGTTCTCAATAATTTAAATTTGTTTAGCAAGGAATTTGCCGCATCCTATCAGTGGCTCAAAGATAATAAACCAATTCAGGGTGCAACCCAGAGGTCCTATCCTTTCAATGGACAGACCGGAGCATATACCATTCTGACTTCAAGCGCCACCTGTAATAAATTGTCGCCGGTCCTGGTAATAACCGGCCTGACAGATGACGAACCAATTCATAGTGGAATTGACGTATATCCCAATCCGGCCAGGGGCCTGGTCACTGTACGAAGTAAATCCGCAGAGGAGATGAACATACGGTTTCTAAATCTGATAGGTCAATCGGTAGGGACTTATCAGGTTGGACCCTATTCTGGAACCGTAGATCTGAGTGACATTCCCGGTGGTGTCTATATCATGGTGATTGAACAGGGAGACATGATGTATCATCGAAAACTAATGATTGTAAAATGAGCTTTCTTAAATACCGTATTCTCTCCATGTATGTTTTGTCGATAATTTCCATTGGTTCACTTGGTCAGATCGCCAATGTTCCGGGTATTGGGTCTTCGATCTTGCATGAAAAGAAATACACTGCTGTAGAAGGAACCCCGTTTTTATATCTTGACTGGCAGCCGGGCTCTATTACGGACAATACTAAGAAAATCTATGTAAATCAGTTGATGAAATATGATACCTATCAGGATGAGTTGCAAATCAATCAAGACGGGAAGGTCCTTGCTTTAAGCGACGTTTTCTACACGAAGTTTGAATTTGCATTTGTTGAAAAAGAAAGCAATGCTTCTATACGACGGACTTTTCAATCCGGATATAAAGTACCTGGTTTTTCAGAAAAGAATTATTTTGAAGTACTCTATGATGGAAATTATAAGTTTTTAAAAAAGACAAAAACAGAGTTTGTGGAACAAAATGTTAGTTCATATGGCAGAAACTCAAATGACAAAAAATTCATAACCAGGGAAAGTTATTACCTCATTGATAAATCAGGGCAGTCTTTTGAATGTCGCCTCAATAAAAAATCTTTTTTGGAAATTTTAGGTGAAGACAAACCCCGCGCAGAAACCCTGATGACCAACAATAAGTTGAAAGCTAAATCCGAATCTGACTTTATCACTATTCTAAATATCTTGGAACATCCATAAGAAGTCTGGGTCGTACGCGTAGAAAGATTAGTTGAACCGTTTGATGATACGGTAAGTAATCCGAATTTAAGTAGGTAAAGGCTCTGACTAATTCTCCAACATCCTCAGTAATACCGTGAGCTTCTGCTTCAGATTACGGCGGTCGATGATAAAGTCAAGGAAACCATGCTCCAGGACAAATTCTGCACTCTGAAATCCTTCAGGCAAATCCTTGCCAATCGTCTCCCGGATTACGCGAGGTCCGGCAAAACCAATCAACGCTCCGGGCTCAGCAATATTAAAATCACCGAGCATGGCGTACGATGCAGTAACGCCTCCGGTAGTTGGGTCCGTCAATAAAGAGATATAAGGTATTTTGGCTTCATCCAAAAGCGCAATCTTAGCGGAGGTCTTAGCCATCTGC
>JAYWDP010000414.1:0-10456 GCA_043779775.1 Cyclobacteriaceae bacterium | reverse complement strand
CCTATCATGGTCCCGGGCAAATCGTGGTCTATCCCGTACTTGATCTGGAGAATTTTTTTACAGACATCCACCGCTACATGCGCACGCTGGAAGAAGGGGTCATTCAAACCCTGAAAGAATTTGCAATCGATGCGGGTAGAATTGAAGGTCTCACTGGTGTTTGGCTTGAGGCGGAAAATGCAACGAAAGCGAGAAAAATCTGTGCGTTGGGTGTAAAGACCAGTCGATGGGTTACCCTGCACGGGCTTGCTTTTAACATCAATACTGATTTAAAATATTTTGATTACATCGTTCCCTGCGGCATTGCAGACAAGGCAGTCACCTCTATGGAAAAAGAATTAGGAAAAAGGCAAGATCCGGAAGAGGTAAAAATTGTACTTAAAAATAAACTGTTGTCGCTTTTCAATTTGCCTGAACATCCGTGAATCTTGTTTGAACTGAAAATGAAAGGTAAACTTTTTCTTATCCCAACCGTCCTGGCTGAGGAAACGCAGCAGGAAGTCATACCACTTCCTGTAAGGGAAGCGGTAAAACTTACAAGCTATTTTCTTTGTGAAAACATTCGCTTTGCAAGACGTTACATCAGCAGTCTTAAAATTCATGACTCCATTGAATCGTTGAGGTTTGAAGTACTCGATAAGGAAACAAAGCCGGAAACATTGGCTTCGTTGCTGGCGCCACTGCTGGATGGCCACAATATGGGCGTGATCAGCGAGTCTGGTTGCCCCGGAATCGCCGATCCCGGATCCATAGCGGTACACTTCGCTCACAAGGAGAATATTACTGTGGTGCCACTGGTGGGGCCTTCTTCGATTTTACTGGCATTAATGGCTTCCGGAATGAATGGGCAGAAATTTGCGTTTCACGGATATCTGCCCATCGATGCGACCGATGCCATTCAGAGCATTAAAAATCTTGAGCGGGAATCCAAAGAGAAAAATCAAACCCAGATATTCATCGAAACGCCCTACCGAAATAATGCCTTGCTGGGTCATTTGCTTAAGGCCCTTCACCCTAACACCCAACTTTGCATTGCAAGTCAGTTGACTTCCCCACAGGAAAAAATTATTTGTCAGGAAGTAAATCAATGGAAGAAACACCCTATAACGTTTGAAAAAGAGCCTGCCGTTTTCCTTTTCCTGGCTGCAACCTGAGTAGGTGTGGGAAATACTGAAACCTCATTATCTTTGCGGCCTTTAACATAATCCAGCATAAAGAATGGCCTATTTATTCACTTCCGAATCCGTATCAGAGGGGCATCCTGACAAAGTTGCCGACCAAATCTCAGATGCCCTTATCGATTATTTCCTGGCTTACGACCCCAATTCAAAAGTTGCCTGCGAAACACTGGTCACTACCGGCCAGGTGGTACTGGCAGGCGAAGTGAAATCTGAAGCCTACCTCGACGTTCAGGATATCGCTCGTGAAGTAATCCGTAAAATCGGTTACACGAAAAGCGAATACATGTTCGAAGCCAATAGTTGCGGAATTTTCTCTGCCATCCATGAGCAGTCGGCAGACATCAACCAGGGTGTGGAGAGAAAGAAAAAAGAAGACCAGGGCGCCGGGGATCAGGGAATGATGTTTGGCTATGCAACCAATGAAACGGACAACTATATGCCCCTCCCATTGGATTTAGCCCACTTGCTTTTGCGTGAACTTTCCGCCATCCGCAAAGAAGGAAAGATCATGACGTACCTGCGTCCTGATGCAAAATCACAGGTGACCATAGAATACAGTGATGATCACAAGCCCATTCGCATCGATACCATTGTAATCTCTACCCAGCATGATGACTTTGACAAAGATGCCGCCATGTTGAAAAAAATACGGGAAGACGTAGTGAACGTATTAACACCCCGGATCAAGAAAAAATTACCCAAGCGCATTCAAAATCTTTTTGGCGCCGACATCAAGTACCATGTGAACCCCACAGGAAGGTTCGTCATCGGTGGTCCTCATGGAGATACCGGTCTTACGGGCCGGAAAATTATTGTCGACACGTATGGAGGCAAGGGGGCGCACGGGGGCGGGGCCTTTTCAGGAAAAGATCCATCCAAGGTCGACCGGTCAGCGGCTTATGCTACCCGTCACATTGCCAAGAACTTAGTTGCCGCAGGCGTTTGCGATGAGGTCCTCGTACAAGTTGCTTATGCCATCGGTGAAGCACAACCGGTAGGATTGTATGTCAATACCTACGGAACTTCAAAAGTGAAGATGTCAGATGAGGAGATTAAAAGTCGCATTTCTAAAATATTTGATATGCGTCCTTACTTTATCGAGGAGCGTTTTCATCTGCGTTCCCCAATTTATTTTGAAACAGCTGCCTACGGGCACATGGGCCGGGAGCCTCAAGTGGTTGAAAAAGTATTCAGCAAAGGAAAGCGCAACGAGAAGAAAGTAAAGGTTGAGTTATTTCCCTGGGAGAAACTCGATTATGTGGATGCAGTAAAAAAGGCATTTAAGCTGAAATAAAAAAGGCCCCTTACCTGGGGCCTTTTTTTATACTCTTCCGCTTTTTATTCGTGTTTTAAATTTCTTTAGTTGTGAACGGAGCGCCTCCGTAGCCAAATCTGCTGCCGCCTCAAAGGAACGGGCCTGTTCCTTTGCAAATAACTTCCTGCCCGGCACGCTTAATTTAATTTCTACGGTCTTATTTTCAATTCCCTCATTATTAAGTCGGAGAAAAACTTCGCCCTCCACCATGCGGTCATAAAACGTTAGCAGCTTATCAACCCGTTGCTGGATAAAGTCAATCAATTTCTGATCCGCATCAAAGTGGATGGAGTGAACTTGTAATTTCATAAAAGTTTAAAAATTTAAGTGAAACGATACTTATCTGAACAACTTCCATTAATTCTATATTCTAATAAATCACTTCCGGGATCATGCTTTTGGGTGGGCCTGATCAAAGACCTTTTTAAGTTTTTCCATTGAGTTGTGCGTGTAAACCTGAGTAGCGGCCAGGCTGCTATGGCCCAACAAATCTTTCACAGCGTTAATCTCAGCTCCCTTGTTTAGCAAATGAGTAGCATAGGTATGACGCAAAACGTGAGGGCTTCTTTTTTCCACCGAAGAGAATTTGCTTAGGTGCTTCTTCACAATCCGGTAAACGAGCATAGGATAGCATTTCCCACCCGTATCACTAACGATTAAACAACCGTGATCGCGTGCCTCCACTTCTTTATTTCTCACCCTGCAGTAACCCTTAATAATAGAAACGAGCGATTCTGAAAATGGGATAACCCGTTCTTTGTTTCTTTTGCCCAGCACCTTGATGGTCCACTCCTGGAGATTAACCTGATTTTCCTTCAGGTTGATCAATTCAGACAAGCGCATGCCGGTGCCATAAAGCAGTTCGAGAATCAATCGCTCCCTCCAGCCTTCATGGTTATCTTCAAACCGCTGCGGGTCGAGTATAGTGACCATATCAGGCTCCTTGACAAAGTGAGGAAGCTTCTTTTTCGTTTTTAAAACCTTGATTTTGACCATCGGGTCTTTGCTGATGATCTCCTGACGCATCAAAAATTTGTAGTAACTCCGCAGGCTAGCTATTTTCCTGTTTACCGACAAGGGGTCTGATTTTTTTTCTACTAATTGAACAATCCAGGAACGCACCATGCCATAGCTGGCAGATTCAGGTTGATCTTCGTAATGCTCTTTCAAGAATGACTCAAATTGTGAAAGATCATTTTGATAGGAAACGATCGTATGAGGACTAAACCTCTTCTCGAAACGGAGATAATTCAGAAAAGAATCGATCATGCTTGCAGCACCATCCGGGCGACATGAGAAATATAAAAAAAAAATCCCCCCGGGAAAAGAACCCGAAGGGATTTGTTTACAAAATGTCTATGAATTGTTTAGTAGTTCTCCGATACGTATTGCTTTTGGCGATAAGCGGCCTTTAAAACCTCTGTCCTTCTTTTTACAGAGGGCTTTTCGAATGAGGTACGTGCCCGGAGCTCTCTGAGTACACCAGTCTTCTCAAACTTCTTTTTAAAGCGTTTCAGGGCTTTGTCAATGGACTCGTTTTCTTTAATGTTAATGATCAGCATCTCGATTAATTGTTAGGGCTGCAAATATAGCGCAAAGAGCTTTAATTTTGCAATATCACTTCAAAATAGCCCTGGAAATGACCAATTTCTGAATTTCAGAGGTCCCTTCACCGATGGTACACAACTTGGCATCCCTGTAAAACTTCTCAGCGGGGAAATCTTTCGTATAGCCATAACCGCCAAATATCTGGACCCCTTCATTGGCCACTTCAACAGCTACTTCGGAGGCATACAATTTGGCCATTGCAGATTCCTTATTGACACTTTTCCCAAGATTCTTGAGTTCTGCCGCCCGAAAGGTCAATAAGCGGGCAGCCTCAATCTTTGTGGCCATATCGGCCAGCTTAAAAGAGATACCCTGAAAAGACGAAATAGGTTTATTGAATTGATGCCTCTCCTTCGAGTAATGGAGTGCGGCATCAAATGCCCCCTGGGCAATGCCCAGGCTAAGTGCAGCAATAGAAATACGACCCCCGTCCAAAACTTTCAGGGATTGGACAAACCCGTCGCCCTCTGCACCTAGCATTTGGCTTTCATGAATCTTACAATCCATAAAAATTAACTCGGCGGTTTCTGAAGCACGCATGCCCAATTTATTTTCCTTTTTACCTGATGAAAAACCGGGCGTTCCCTTCTCAACAATAAACGCCGACATGCCATGAGAATCTCCCACTTCACCCGTCCGCGCAATCACCACGGCCACATTGCCACTTTTGCCGTGGGTTATGAAGTTCTTTGCACCATTTAAAATGAAATAATCTCCTTGGCGCTTGGCAACCGTTCTCATATTTCCGGCATCAGAACCCGTATTTGGTTCCGTAAGGCCCCAGGCGCCGATCCATTCAGCCGTCGCCAACTTCGGAAGGTATTTCTGTTTCTGTTCGGCATTTCCAAACTGAAGAATGTGGTTGGTGCAAAGAGAATTATGCGCCGCCATGGAGAGTCCGATGGAACCATCAATTCGTGATACCTCTAAGATCGCAGTTACATATTCCAAATACCCAAGTCCCGCGCCGCCATATTCGGCTGGCACGAGTACTCCCATCAACCCGAGCTTTCCCATTTGCTTAAAAAGTTCAACGGGAAATTCCTGTGACTCATCCCACTTCATAATATTGGGACGGATAAATTTTTCTCCAAAATCCCGCACCATCTGAGCAATCATCATCTGCCCCTCTGATTGCTCAAAATCAACTCCTGTTGAGGGTTCCATCGTTGTCTGCATCGCCATTAAATATTTTGAGCTTTAAAATTAAGCCTAGTTTAAGCATAAACCAAACAAGTGTTAGGTTCTCCTTTATATAGGCTTTAAAAACTGTTTTCAGCATATAATGAGCTATTTTTGGCCCTCCAAAATCACTTAATAATGAAAATTGCGGTTATCGGGACGGGTTATGTTGGGCTGGTAACTGGTACTTGTTTTGCTGAAACCGGAAACACCGTGACCTGTGTAGATATTGATACTGAAAAGATTGCCAATTTGGCTGGCGGAAAGATCACAATTTATGAGCCTGGCCTTGAAATTCTGTTTGAAAGAAATATCAAACAGGGACGCCTTTCTTTTACTACTAACCTGAAGGAAGGAATCAAGGATGCTCAGATCATTTTTTTAGCGTTACCCACCCCGCCAGATGAAGATGGATCAGCCGATCTAAGATATATTTTGGGGGTTGCCGAAAAATTGGGCGACTTACTGGAAAACTATACGGTGATTGTCGATAAGAGCACGGTACCCGTTGGAACCGCTGAGCGCGTAGCTGAAAAAATAAAATTAATGTCTAAAGTTGAATTTGATGTAGTCTCAAATCCGGAGTTTCTCCGCGAGGGTGTTGCCGTTGAAGATTTCATGAAGCCCGACCGTGTGGTTATCGGAACGTCGTCGGATCGCGCGCACAAAATCATGGAAACACTTTACGCTCCTTTTGTGAGACAGGGCAATCCAATCATCTTCATGGATGAGCGTTCCGCCGAGTTGACAAAATATGCAGCTAACTCATTCCTGGCGACCAAGATTACATTCATGAATGAGATTGCCAACCTTTGTGAGAAACTTGGCGCTGATGTCGATGCCGTTAGAAAAGGAGTAGGGACAGACAGTCGAATTGGCAAGCGGTTTCTATTTCCTGGGATCGGGTATGGCGGCAGCTGCTTTCCCAAAGATGTACATGCGATGGCGAAAGCGGCACAGGACCATAACTATGATTTTAAAATTTTGAAATCGGTCATGGCGGTAAACGCCGATCAGAAAACCAGGCTCATTCCACAAATAAAAAAACACTTTGGCTCACTCAAAGGTATTGTGATCGCATTCTGGGGACTATCATTCAAGCCTCATACCGATGATATTCGTGAGGCACCTTCATTGAATAATATAGATGAGTTACTGTCAGAAGGGGCCATTATCCGATCCCACGACCCTGAGGCAATGGATAATGTAAAAAAAGTTCTAGGCGCTAAAATATCCTATCACAATACACCCTATGAAGCCGCCACGGGAGCCGATGCCATTTTCATTGCTACCGAGTGGCCGGAGTTCCGCACACCGGATTTTGCCAAACTTGCCGCTGTGATGAAAAGCAAAGTTATTTTTGATGGCCGTAACTTATATGAACTCCGCGAGATGAAAGACCAGGGATTCACCTATATCAGCATCGGAAGACAAACCATTCATGCCTAAACCACGAATATTAATCACCGGAGGGGCCGGATTTCTTGGGTCCCATCTCTGCGATCGATTCATCAAGGAGGGATTTCATGTGATTGCCATGGACAACCTCATTACGGGTGAACTAAAAAACATCCAGCACCTGTTTCCGTTGCCGAATTTTGAATTCTATAATCACGATGTTTCAAAGTTTGTGCATGTAGCCGGTGACCTTCAGTATATTTTACACTTTGCTTCCCCGGCCAGCCCTATTGATTATTTGAAGATCCCGATTCAGACATTAAAAGTGGGATCTTTGGGCACACACAATTTGCTGGGTCTTGCACGGGTTAAAAAATCAAGAATATTAGTTGCCTCAACTTCTGAAGTGTATGGAGACCCAACGGTTCATCCACAACCGGAAGAATATTATGGCAATGTAAACCCGGTGGGACCGCGCGGCGTATATGACGAAGCCAAACGATTTCAGGAAGCCATCACCATGGCCTACCATACCTATCACAAGGTAGACACCCGAATCATCCGGATATTTAATACCTACGGGCCCCGGATGCGACTCAACGATGGTCGCGTGCTGCCGGCTTTTATTGGTCAAGCGTTGCGCGGAGAGGACTTAACAGTCTTCGGCGATGGTGCCCAAACCCGGTCTTTCTGTTATGTAGATGATCTCGTTGAAGGGATCTACCGGCTCTTGATGTTCGATTATCACTTGCCCATGAATATTGGCAATCCGGATGAGATTACGATTCTGGATTTTGCGAAAGAAATTATAAAGCTCACAGGCACTACCCAAAAGATCGTATTTAACCCATTCCCCAAGGATGACCCCAAGCAGCGGCAGCCGGATATCACAAAAGCCAGAACCATGCTCGGCTGGGAGCCAAAAGTTTCCCGGGCCGAAGGTCTGAAAATTACGTATGCATATTTCAAGACGCTGTCACAAGAAGAGTTATATCAGCGCGACAACAAAAATTTTGACGCATATAGCCGATGAAAAAAATTTTGATTACCGGTGGTGCAGGGTTTATTGGATCCCATGTAGTCCGGTTATTTGTCAATCAGCATCCGGATTACGCTATTACCAATCTTGATCTGCTTACCTACGCCGGCAATCTCGAGAATCTGCGCGACATTGAGAGCAAGTCAAATTACAAGTTTGTTAAAGGCGATATCATTGATTTTGAATTTGTAAAAGAATTATTCTCTACAGAAGATTTTGACGGGGTCATTCACCTCGCCGCTGAATCACATGTAGACCGATCGCTTGAGAATCCGGCTGCCTTCGCTCAAACTAATGTTGTGGGCACACTCAACCTGCTGCAGGCTGCCAGAATAAGCTGGAAAGATCATATCACCGGAAAACTATTCTACCAGATTTCTACCGATGAAGTGTACGGCTCTCTGGGGCCTGAAGGATGTTTTACTGAAGATACGCCCGTAAACCCACAGTCTCCCTACTCCGCATCAAAAGCCGGCAGTGATCACTTTGTAAAAGCCTATCACAACAGTTTTGGTTTGCCCGTAATCATCAGCCGGTGTTCAAACAACTATGGACCCAATCACTTCCCTGAAAAACTGATCCCGTTGATGATTCACAATATCCTTAACAGCAAGCCACTCCCGGTTTACGGCAAGGGCGAGAATGTAAGAGACTGGCTGTATGTGGAAGATCATGCCCAGGCAATCCACGTAATTTTTCACAAGGGAAAACCCGGTGAGATCTATAATATCGGTGGAAACAACGAGTGTAAAAATATTGATCTGGTAAAAATGCTTTGCCGGATTATGGACCGAAAGTTGAAACAGGACAAGGGCACAGCTGAAAAATTGATTACTTACGTAAAAGACCGTCCAGGTCATGATCTTCGGTATGCGATTGATGCCACCAAATTGAAAAGCGAACTCGGATGGAGCCCGTCGATTGATTTTCCAACTGGATTGGAAAAAACCGCCGACTGGTATATGAATAACCGTGAATGGCTCAATCATGTGACCACGGGCGCTTACCGCGAATATTATCACACGATGTATCATAACCGATAATCCTATGAAGGGAATCATTCTTGCCGGTGGATCAGGTACACGCTTGCACCCGCTCACGCTGGTGATCAGCAAGCAGCTTATGCCTTTGTATGATAAACCCATGATCTATTATCCTTTGTCGGTCCTGTTGATGGCCGGTATCCGGGAGATCCTCATTATCTCAACGCCTCACGATCTTCCTCTTTTCAAAAAATTGCTGGGGGACGGCAAGCAACTTGGGTGCGCGTTTTCTTATGCTGAACAGGAAAAACCTGAAGGACTCGCTCAGGCATTTATTATCGGCGAAAAATTTATTGATAAAGATAAAGTGGCGCTGGTATTGGGAGACAATGTCTTTTATGGTTCCGGATTAATTGAACTTTTTCAGGAAAATACCAATCCGGATGGAGGGGTTGTATTTGCCTATCATGTTCAGGATCCGGAAAGATATGGTGTGGTGGAATTTGACAGCCACCGTAAAGCTATTTCAATTGAAGAAAAACCCGGCAATCCCAAATCGAATTATGCTGTTCCCGGACTTTACTTCTATGACAACGAAGTCGTGGCCATCGCGAAAGCCTTGAAGCCGAGTCCCCGCGGTGAACTTGAAATAACAGATGTCAACAACACCTACCTGAGAAATGGGAAATTACAGGTGGCCATCATGAGTCGCGGAACGGCCTGGCTTGATACCGGTACATTTGATTCACTCCTGCAAGCGGGGAACTTCATTCAGGTAATTGAACAACGTCAGGGATTAAAGATCGGATGCATTGAGGAAATTGCCTATAGAATGAATTTCATTGACGAGGAAATGCTGCTGACCCTTGCCCAACCGTTAGAGAAAAGTGGTTATGGGCTTTATCTGAAGAGGCTAGTGGACGAATAATCGGTTCATAGAAAATTACTCTTCGTAATAAATTACATTCATCAAGACGTTGCCAACGGCTTGCAATGTCTCCTTGCTGATCAATGATAAGTTATCCTTTTGTGTGTGATGATACTCTGGGAAACCTTTCATCCTGTGATCGTACGGAATAATATCGATCATTGGTATTTTTGCATTTTCATTAACATAATAGTGATCGTCCGTAATTGACCCCTGCGGCTGTCGGACAAAAATTGAAGAGTATCCCAATCGCGAGGCCGTGCCCCAGACTTTTTCTACAATCTTAGGTGCATATTCATTTGAAAATCCTTCCTGAAAAAAACGAGCGTCTTTCGCGCCGACCATATCCAGCAGAACTCCATAATACGCAGAATAGTTCGCTTTGTGTTTGTGCTTGGACCAATACTGTGAACCGAGACACCACCAGGAGTCAAGACCTTGCGTTGGTTGAATGTGTTCGGTATTTTCTTTTTCTCCCCAATCTTCTCCATCAAACAGAATAAAATCCACACCTACTTCAGGCGGTAAATTTTGGCTGATGGTTCTTGCCATCTCCAACATGATGGCTACACCGCTCGCTCCGTCATTGGCTCCATCAAATTTTGAATTCGGCTTCAGCTTGTCTTTGTCAGCAAAGGGTCGCGTGTCCCAATGCGATGCGATGACTATCCGTTTTTGTTTTTCAGGAAAATAACTGGCGATGATGTTTCGTAAGAATAGCTTCTGCTGGTCGAAAGTTGTGGCTTCAAAATCTTGTACAACTATGGTCGCGCCGTATTTTTTGAAAGAAGAAATGAGAAAATCTCCTGTCTGCTTATGGGC
>JAYWDP010000413.1:0-10464 GCA_043779775.1 Cyclobacteriaceae bacterium | reverse complement strand
TATACCTGATGCTAAAGATTTCAACCTGACCGATGTTGATTATCAGGAGTTTGTGAATTGGATGAAAACGAAAGAAGTCAATTACAGGTCACCGATCGAAGCACAGTTAAATCAGCTCATGGAAAAGTCAAAGAAGGAACGCTTCTATGATGACCTGAAACCGCAGATTGACCAAATTCAAGCGCGACTGGCGGAAAGCAGAAAGAACGACTTCAATACCTTTCAGAACCAGATCAAATCCCTGCTTGAAGAAGATATCGTTTCCAGATATTACATGGAGCGCGGACAGGTTGAAGTATCCTTTAAGAAAGATGCCGATGTTAAAAAGTCGATGGAGGTACTTAACAATGCTGCGCAATACAAAAAACTTCTGAATCTCTGATGCTGTCTTATTGGAAGAAATGGCGGAGATTCCTGTTGCCGCTGTGTATTTTTTCCGGATTGATGGTATTCATGGATGGCTGTATGCAGTTCCGAATGAACCAGTCAGAAATAGATGCTTTCTTTGTCAATAAGGAAAAGAAGGGGACACTGCAAAAGTATTATGTCGGCAACCGTGTAATCAACTACCTCAAAGTCGGTGACACAGCATTGCCACTGGTGGTCTTTTTACATGGCTCACCCGGTTCACTCAGCGCTTTCATCGATTTCATGGGAGACACTGCCTTGCTAAGCAAAGCAGAACTCATCACGGTGGATCGACCGGGTTTTGGTCTTTCCAATTTCGGTTATGCAGAACCTTCGCTTCAGAAGCAAGCCGCCTTGTTGCGGCCCATTCTGGAAGAACACAAAAACCAACGACCCATTATTTTAGTGGGTCATTCCCTCGGCGGACCGTTGATCGCGCGTATGGCAATGGATTTCCCTGACCTGGTCGACGGATTGGTGATGGTTGCCCCCAGCATTGATCCGGAACTGGAGCCCAATGAATGGTTTCGCGCACCCCTGGCTACTCCGTTTCTGAAATGGATACTCCCCCGGTCGATAAGGGCATCAAATGACGAGATTTACAAACTGAAACCTGAACTGGAAGAGATGCTGCCGTTGTGGTCAAAAATAAAAGCAAATACCATCGTCATTCAGGGAAAGAAAGACAGCCTCGTGCCAAAAGCCAATGCAGACTTTGCACAAAAAATGATTACGCAAGCACCAGTGAAATTAGTGCTCGTGGATAGTATGGATCATTTTATCCCCTGGTCCAATCCGGAGTTGATACGAAATGCTGTGTTGGAGTTGTTGGCAAAATTGGAGGTTAGGGATTAGATGTTAGATATTAGATTGACGAATTAAATGAAAGTCGAAACCATTTTTCAAATCTGCAACAGCACTGCACCTATCGGTTGGCTGCTAATGGTCTTTGCCCCACGATGGAGATGGACAAAGAAAATTGTTCTCTCTGGATTATTTCCCCTGCTCCTGGGATTAGTTTATCTGTTCCTGATCGCCGTCCATTTTGGAGAAAGTGAAGGAGATTTTGGTTCCCTCCAGGGAGTCACAAAATTATTTGAAAATCCATTCGCCCTCACGGCAGGCTGGATCCATTACCTGGCTTTTGACATGTTTATCGGGGCTTGGGAGGTGAACGATAGCCAAAAGCATGGCATCTCGCATTTTCTGGTCATCCCCTGCCTCTTCTTTACCTTCATGTTTGGCCCTATTGGATTGATCCTGTATTTCATTATAAGGCTCGCTAAAACCAAAAAACTTCTCCATGACCCTTCGTGAATTTCTCATTGAATTAAAAGTTAGAAATAAGATCCTTTTTTGGTTCGGCTGGCTTAATATATTGATGCTGGTGACAGCCATAGCATTATATTTTATTGACTCCACCGCCATCACAGGCATCAACGCCTGGATCAAGCCGATGAAGTTTGCCATCTCCATTGTGATCTATTCCTGGACTTTCGCCTGGCTTCTCCATTATCTTCCCAGTACCCGAAAAATAAATTTCATTTCCCGGGGAATCGTAGTCTGCATGCTGGTTGAAAACAGTCTGATCTTTATGC
This sequence comes from Cyclobacteriaceae bacterium, assembly GCA_043779775.1. Taxonomy (GTDB): domain Bacteria; phylum Bacteroidota; class Bacteroidia; order Cytophagales; family Cyclobacteriaceae; genus ELB16-189. Next base: position 8,458 of record JAYWDP010000413.1, on the reverse strand, counting down.
AAGCAGCCCGCGGAGTTCGCTCCCACTTTAATGTGACCTCTGCTTTTGATGGAATGATCTTCAGCATCATGGGTGGCTTCATATTGATTAACACCTTCCTCATTATCTATACGATCATTTTATTTTTCTCCAGAAATATTAAAATGGAATCTTCATTACTCTGGGCGTGGCGCGCCGGGCTTATCTTTTTCTTTCTGGGCGGAATATCCGGTGGCGTGATGTCAGGCATTCTGCATCATACCATGGGAGGTGAAGATGGCGGTCCGGGTCTTCCGTTTCTCAATTGGAGCACCCTCTTCGGAGACATCCGGTCTGCACACTTTATCACTTTGCACGGACTTCAAGCCATACCACTCTCGGCGTTGGTATTTATGAAATTATCGAAGGAAAATGCAAAGACCCTGGTCTTGCTGTTTTCAATAGTTTACCTGGCGATTTGTCTCTGGCTGCATTGGTTGGCATTCAGTGGCATCCCCCTTATTTCCCTTCATTAATTTTTTTTGAACCCCTTCGACCTTTAATAATGAAAATTCGTGTTCTACCTTTAGGGCATGACGGAACAGCTCATTGTATTTGTACTCTTACTCTTCGGCGTCTCCCTACTTTCTGTAGTAGCCGATAAAATAAAAGTATCCTATCCCATCTTATTGGTCCTCGCCGGGCTGATCATCTGGCTCATCCCGGGAATGCCGGTGCTGGAAATGGATCCTGACATTGTATTTTTTATTTTCCTGCCTCCCTTGCTTTACGCCGCCGCCTGGCAGACTTCCTGGAATGATTTCTGGAAATGGAAACGCTCCATCTTCCTGCTTGCTTTCGGGTTGGTAATATTCACCTCAACGGTAGTTGCCTATGTTTCGGTCTGGCTGATTCCCGGATTTACCCTGGCCCTCGGCTTTCTGTTGGGAGGAATTATCTCCCCACCTGATGCCATCGCTGCCACCTCGGTGATGAAAGGTCTGAAGGTGCCCAAAAGGCTTTCCATTATTCTTGAAGGCGAAAGTCTTATTAACGATGCCTCCAGCCTAATTATTTACCGGTTTGCTATCGCCACCATCCTGACGGGTATGTTTTCCCTTAGCCATGCGGTGGGTCAGGCCTTCATCGTTTCACTGATGGGGGTCGTGATTGGCCTGGTGATCGCAAGCATTTTATACATCATACACCGGTTTGTTCCTACGACGGCCAGTGTGGATACTGCCATCACTTTAATCTCGCCTTACTTCTGCTACCTCACAGCAGAATACTTTCACTACTCAGGTGTTCTTTCGGTAGTATTTGCAGGACTATTCCTCTCCTGGCGATCGGCCGAAATATTCAATTACGAGACGCGCATTCAAGCTTTTGGTGTATGGGGTACGCTGATCTTCATTTTAAATGGGGTTGTTTTCATCCTGATCGGGCTGCAACTTCCCCTCATTATCAAAGATCTTGATGGCTTTACACTATCGCAGGCAATATTTTTTGGTATAACGATCAGTTTACTGGTGATGGGAATACGGCTGATCTGGATGTTCCCGGCAGCTTATATTCCGCGATTGATCTCAAAAAAAATTCGTGCAACAGAAAGTTCGCCAAGATGGAAGGCTGTCCTGATCAGCGGCTGGAGCGGGATGAGAGGCGTTGTCTCATTAGCCTCCGCGATGGCCTTGCCCCTTACAACCACCGGAGGCGGCACTTTCCCCTTTCGGAATATGATCCTGTTTATCACTTTTTCAGTAATCCTAATGACGCTGGTGGTACAAGGCCTTTCCTTACCCATTCTCATCAAAATCCTGAAATTGGAAGACTCCGAAAACAAAGAGGACGAGGAGAAAAAAGTGCGCACACATCTCTACTATACCGCCATTGAATTTATTGAATCCAACTATGCACAGGTAGATGCCACCCGCGATGCACTGCATCATATCAAAACCAAATACGAACGGCAAATCGACCAGATCAACCGGCGCATGCTCACAGCAGATCAAACACGTCATTCGGAAGAAGTGTTTAGGGAGTTCAACACGATGCAGTTGCACATGATCAACTTTGAGCGCAAAGAGATTAAACTACTGCGCAAGAAGAAGGAGTATGACGAAGGTGTGTTACGCAAACTTGAATACGAACTGGATCTGGCTGAGGCTGCGCTACGGAATTTTGGGTAACCGGCGACGGAAGAGGCACAAATTTTTAACCGCAGAGACGTGGAGACGCAAAGAATATTGAATACTTACTTCAAGCAATTCCAAGAACCTCAGCGCCTTTGCGCCTCAGCGGTTAAAATTTATTTCTATTCTATTTCTGATATAACGTCTTCCCCACTGTTTCAAGCTTATCACCTACCTTCCACACGGGAGCTTTTGGCGCGTTGGCCAGTAAGTAATTGGCATAAACAAAGGCCCTGTAAAATTTTACCAGGTACTCAAAATCAAGGGTACCTGCTTCATCAGCAGGCTGATGGTAATATTTGTTTATTTCTGCGTCAAATGATTTAAGGCCTGTGGAGAAGTCGATAGCTGGAACTCCTTTCCTGGCAAAATTGTAGTTGTCTGAACGTTCATATAAATTTTGCTCAGGAGCAGGATCTCCACCTGCCTTTAAACCGAATGCCGCGCATGCTTTTACAATGTCCGCTTCAGCGGTAGTGCGCTCCAGTCCGATAATGGTGGCAATCGTCTTGTCATTATACCCCGCACCATCGCAGTTGAAATTAAAAACAGTCTGGCGCAACGGAATGAGCGGATGCTCAGCATACCATTTACTGCCCAGTAGTCCTTTCTCTTCCCCCGTAAGGGCCATAAAAATGACCGAACGTTTCGGTGGATATTTTGTAAAATACCTTGCGGCTGTCATCAGGGCAACGGTGCCCAGCGCATTATCACGCGCACCGTTGTAAATTGAATCCTGATCCTTCTTTGCTCCTATGCCGACATGATCATAGTGCGCCGATATCACCAGGTATTCATTCTTGAGAATCGGGTCAGTGCCCTCGATTTTCCCAATTACATTTTTGGCAGGGATAGCCACTTTTCTACTTCCGCCAATATTAAGGATCCCCGCCACCTTTTTCTGCTCCTTGATCTCTTGCATACCAGGAACATCAACGTCCTTCATCCACACATGAGGAACGCCATCGTCCTCTGCTTTGACATCAACCTTTGGATTGGAAGCAAACCGATTTACCACCGCAGGCCAGGGAATCGGAAGGGTCACAAAAAATTCAATAAGTCCGGCTCCGCCCCCGGCCTTCACCCGCTTGAATTTGTCAGATGATGCAACGAATATTTGCATGAAACTAGTCGCATCCTTGGCCCCGGCAATCGCCACCACCATTTTTCCTTTTATGTCAGATGGCATCTCCTCTGCTGTGCCATACCCCACATATACACATTCTCCGCTCCACTCACTGTTACTTCCCTTCAGCAGGATAAACTGATCTTTAAATTTTAATACATCGTCTTTAAGTTTTAATGCAACTGCCTCGATTGGAAAGGATTTCTCCAATTCCACGGGCTGAAAATAGCTGGGCGCCCCTGGCAGGACCTGCAACTGAAGCATCTGAAATTGAGAAGCAATGTAGTTGGCCGCGATGTCCAGCTCGTGAGAGCCTGTGTCCCTGCCGCGCATTTCATCGGCCGCCAGAAAAGTAAGCGGCGCCTCCACATCAGGCCGGTTCACCATTTTTTCTATTTCCGCAACGGGTTTCTTCTGTGAAAATCCAGTAACGAAAAATGAAGAGAGAATAAAAACGATGAGGGATTTTTTCATTTTTACTTGTTTGGAAAGCGAAGCTAACGGCTTTTCTATAAAAAGAAAAAGGCGACATCTTTCGACATCGCCTCGTTCAGGTTTAGGTAAGAACTATCGTAAAAATAACATTTCTCTGTATTTTACCAATGGCCAGTCCTCATCGTCCACCAGCAATTCCAGTTTATCCACAGCATCTCGGATATCTTCAAAGTATTTTTCCTTGACTTCATCACAATAGGCAAAGGCGCGTTTGTGAGTATCCGTAATCTTATTGATCCGCTTGCGTTCTTCCACCATCTGGCGCACCCCATTCTTGATGGTGTCGATATGACCTGATATTTCCTTGATTGTCTGGAGAACGGCCTTGTTATCAACACCGAGGCCTTTCAGTCCATTAGCATTCTGTATCAGTTTGTTTTGATAGGCAATGGCAGTGGGAATGATATGGTTCATCGCCAGATCGCCAATGACACGGGCATCTATCTGTACTTTTTTGATATAAGACTCCAGGCGAATCTCATTGCGGGCTTCCAGCTCCTTGTGCGACATGACGCCATGCTTTTCAAAAAGCTGAATGGATTCTTTTGAAAGGTAGGCTTCTACCGCCCGCGGCATATTCTTGATGTTGCTCAGCCCGCGTTTGGCCGCTTCTTTGACCCAATCTTCAGAGTATCCATCTCCCTCAAACCGTATCGTCTTGGATTCCTTGATGTACTTGCGCAACACGGTAACGATGGCGATTCTTTTTTCTGCGCCTTTGCCTATTTCCTTGTTTACCGCATCATAAAATTCATTCAACTGCTCTGCAACAATCAGGTTCAATACCGTCATGGGGACAGCACAATTGTCACTGCCTCCCACGGCCCGGAACTCAAACTTATTTCCTGTAAAGGCAAAAGGGGAAGTACGGTTGCGGTCGGTGGCATCCAGAATAATCTCCGGGATCTGATCGATGCCCAGTTTCATATACATGTTATCTCCCTTCTCAATTTTTGCATTACCCTTTTTCTCCAGTTCATCCAGCACGACCGTCATCTGAGAACCAATAAATACCGACATGATGGCAGGGGGAGCTTCATTGGCGCCGAGGCGAAAATCATTGGCCGGCGTTGCAATGCTGGCACGCAAAAGATCCGAATATTGATGGACCGCCTTGATCGTAGTGACAAAGAATGTCAGAAAGAGGAGGTTGTCACGGGCGCTGCTGGAGGGGGCATAGAGATTGATGCCGGTATCCGTGATCAGTGACCAGTTATTATGCTTGCCGCTTCCATTGAGGCCTGCAAAGGGCTTCTCATGGAACAGGATTTTCAAATTATGCTTCTCTGCGACACGACCCATCACATCCATCATCAATTGGTTGTGATCGTTGGCAACGTTTACCTCCTCAAACAACGGCGCTACTTCAAACTGGCTTGGGGCCACTTCATTGTGCCTGGTGCGAACCGGAATTCCCAGTCTCCAGCTTTCAAATTCAAATTCCTTCATGAAATCATAAACACGGGAAGGGATAGAACCAAAATAGTGGTCTTCCATCTGCTGTCCCCGAGCCGGAGCATGGCCGAAGACGGTACGGCCTGCCATCACCAGATCGGGGCGTGCCATGTACAGCGCTTCATCTACAACGAAATACTCTTGTTCGGGTCCGAGGGAAGCCACCACATGCTGAATGTCCTTATCGAAAAGCTGACATACCGTTGTGGCCGCAAGGTCTACCGCTTTGAGAGCCTTCAGCAGAGGAGACTTTGTATCCAGCGTTTCACCCGTGTAGGAAACAAAGATGGTAGGGATACAAAGCGTCTTGCCATATAAAAACATAGGCGAGGTTGGATCCCAGGCTGTGTAACCACGGGCTTCAAAGGTGCTTCTGATACCTCCGCTGGGGAATGAAGAAGCATCGGGCTCCTGCTGCACCAGTTCACTGCCTTTAAATTTTTCGATACCGGCGATGGCATCAAAGAATGAGTCGTGTTTTTCAGCAGTTCCCCCGGTCATGGGCTGGAACCAGTGCGTGAAGTGCGTGACACCCTTGCTCATCGCCCAGGACTTGGCAGCAGAAGCGACCGTGTCAGCCGTAGTATCGTCGATCTTCTCATGATTTTTGATGGCGGAGGTTACTTTTTTGAATACAGCTGGTGACAGCGAAGCACGCATCTGTTCGGAACCAAAAACATTCTCTCCAAAAAAATCTGAAACTTTCGCGCCGGGGTTGGATACGGGCACCGACTCCCGTTCATTCAATTTTTTTAATGCCTCAAAGCGTAAATATGCCATAGTGGTTGTTGTTTTAACTGTCCGGCGCCAAAAATAGACCAAATTTTATTTTATGGGTTATATTTCAACCCATTTATATTAAAAAGTTAAATTATTCCGACACTTAAAGGTATTCTTTAACTACAATTTGATCTTTACAATTTTGTTTTCAACCGTTGCCGGAACGCCAGGACAGGCCATTTCATATTATTTTTTGTCCTGAAGGGCTTTACCTATTTTTGGCACACATGCAAAGGAAATTCTGGCCGCTGTTGGTTGCCCTGATGATTCTACTTACCGGACTCGGATGGCTAAGAGTCTCAATTTTCAAAGAAAAAGAACAGAATGTCATTGCGGAACTACAGGCAGGGCAGTCACCCTCCTCTATTCAATTCTTCCAGACTATTTCAGATTACGGTAAGTATATCAATCTTGGAATCCCTGCTCTCTTTCTGGTGATGGGACTTGTAATGAGGAAAAATGACTTCGCACGGAAGGGCTTACTTATCTTACTGGCGATGGGGCTTTCCGGCATTATTTCGCAATCGATAAAAAGAACTTTGAAAGAACCGCGGCCCTACGAAGTTGATTCGCGAATAACGCAATGGAGCGTAGGTGGCAGCAACTCATTTCCATCGGGCCATACGGCTGAAGTAACAGCTGCAACATTGGGTTTTACCATTATTTTATTCCGAACACCCCTCAGCATACTTTTATCTGTAGTCTGGGCACTTCTTATGATGTTTTCCAGGATCGTGCTGGGTGTCCACAACTTCACAGACATCCTGGGGGGAATCGTAGTGGGGTGTCTGGGAATTCTGGTCATGCAAAAGATCTTTGATCGTTTGTGGAAGGCAGATCAAAATGCTTTACAAAAGAAAACACCAAAATCATCAAACTAAACTGTCAAAAGGTTTTGTGGCATTTGCCTGCCTGCGGTAGGCATGTGTGAAATTTCAGGCCTTCGTCCGAAATTTCACCTCTTCGAAAGCTTCATCGTAATCGCTTCGTAAGGTTCCCATCCAGCGGGTCCCACCACAAAAAATAAAGTCCATAGTTTTGGGCGAAATACTGGTGATGTTGATTGTGGTTCACCGATGTGTTAATCCATTTTCCAAAAATGCTTTTCGAAAATCCTTTTGGATAAAGTTCATACCCAAGATGTCCATAAACATTGTAGATCATCATGATGAGGAGGAACAAGGCAATGGCCAGTGGGTGGATAGGAAATAAGAAGGGAACGATGGCTATTATTCCAAACTCCACCACCGCTTCCAGGGGATGAAAAGCCATGGCAGCCCAGGGTGATGGGTTTGTAGAGATGTGGTGGACTTTATGAAAATAATTGAATAACCTGGGATAGCGAAGAAATATGATCGCAAGGATTACATAAAACCGGTTGTCACCCATATCCATTAAACTACTCATGCAACAAAGGTAGTGGGAAATGTTAAATGCTATCTGTTAAATGTTAAAGTGTTGTGTGCGGAACGCGTATCGGGCATAGAATAGAAGTGTGTTATTATTCAGGCGACACTTCATATATCCTAAATCGTTAATCCTTGTTCTTTAATCCATGTGCTTGCCATGCCGAAAAGGCTTAGCAACAAAATTTCAAAGCTTTCAAAATGAAAAACCCAGTTGAGCCTGGGTTTCATTCAATGATTAATTCTAAATCAGATCAATTTGATTTCTTTACGGATCCGCCGCTACTGGAGGTAGTATTGGTTTTTGAAGGATTCCCATGATACCGTATGCTTCCCCCGCTGCTGGCATGAGCGTTCAACGCCTTCGAGACATTCATCTTAATACTTCCGGCGCTACTGGCTTTGCCTTCTGCCGTCTCTACAATAAGGTTGTAAGCATCCACCTCACCAGCACTGCTCGCCTCGGCTTCGATGGAGATTGCTTTTCCCTCGAGAATGATGTCTCCGGCACTTGAAGCATGTACCGCAACATCGGTGGCTTCCAAACTTATTTCAATATTCGCCGCACTGGACACATGGACCTCCAGGTTCCTTGCTTTAATGACCCCATCCGAAAAAACATTCGAAGCAGAACTGGCAGAAATTTTATCAAGTTCCACATAGGTAACGTAAACCTTCACAGTCTGCTTTCCCCGGTAGTTCCCATCCCTCATATGAATTTTCAGGTAACCTCCGGAAACTTCAGTTATTACCTTTGACAGGACCACACCGGTCACTTCTACTTTGAGACTCTCCTTATCTCCCTTCTTCAGATACACATCGATGGCTTCTCCTGATTTTACGCCCTTAAAAGACCCAACATTTCGAACTTCTGTTTGTTGTGCCAGCAAGGGAATCGAAAGCAAGCACCCTACTAGTATTAAGACTTTTAACCTCATTGTTACTATTTTAGCTGAATGACCAGCCTCTTTAAACAAGGTTGCACCATATTTTGGTTTTATCCTATATTTTTGACGGAATGTAAGAATTCCCATATTTTTATATAA
>JAYWDP010000412.1:0-3735 GCA_043779775.1 Cyclobacteriaceae bacterium | reverse complement strand
CAAGTCAGGCAAAAGGGTAGTCACATCATTTTGCAGCGCAAAACTGTAGATTCTACGATTACGGTTCCAATACCTGATCATAAAGAAATCAGAATCGGAACATTACAATCGATTATCCGACAGTCTGGCTTGTCAAAATCACTTTTTGAAAATTAGGAGTGCTCCCGGTGTCGGGACCTTCCATCTTGCCGACCCTCAAATATTAATTGTCGATGTTGTCAAAAGAATATACTTTTAGTGTATTCCTGAAAATCTATGCAACTGAGATCTTCTCTTTTTATTCTGGCAAGTACCATCATAGTATTGAATTGTTCCCCTGAAAAAGATAGCCGCTACACCACCTGGTTGGTTACCGGGGGTTCAAAAGAAAATATCCGATACAGTGTTCTGGATCAGATGGATACTGCTAATGTGAATCAATTAAAGGTCGCTTGGGTATATCATACGATGGACGCAGACACCATCAATAATTCACAGATTCAATGCAACCCGATCATCGTTGATGGGATTTTATATGGCACTTCTCCCCAATTAAAACTGATCGCGCTGGATGCAGCTACCGGAAAAGAGAAATGGGTATTCAATCCTCTTGAATCAAAAACAAAGGAAGATGTATCAAAAGTGATCAGCCTCAACAATAACCGCGGTGTGACCTATTGGCAGGAGGGCAACGATAAGCGGATCTTTTATACCGCGGGCCCTTATTTATTTGCTGTTGAAGCAATGACCGGTACGTTGATTTCAACTTTTGGAAACAATGGAAGGGTTGAACTCCATGAGGGACTGGGAAGAGATGTAACCGATTTATATGTGGCTTCGACTTCTCCCGGAATAATTTATAAGGATTTGCTCGTTATGGGTTCGCGGGTTTCTGAATCAAGCAACGCTGCTCCGGGTCACATCCGGGCCTATGACGTGAGGACGGGAAAACAGCGATGGATTTTTCACACCATTCCCATGCCGGGAGAATATGGTTATGATACATGGGAAGATTCTACCGCTTACAAACATATCGGCGGCGCCAACTCCTGGTCGGGCTTCAGCCTCGACGAAGCCCGCGGTATCCTTTTTGCGCCTACCGGATCGGCCTCCGCTGACTTCTATGGAGGTAAAAGAAAAGGTGCTGATTTATTTTCTGACTGCCTCCTGGCACTGGATGCAGCGACAGGAAAATACATCTGGCATTTTCAGCATATACATCATGATGTTTGGGATAAAGACCTGCCGACGCCCCCCTCATTGGTAACTATCTTAAAAGATGGAGTAAAAATTGATGCAGTTGCTCAGGCCACCAAGACCGGGTTTGTATTCCTATTGGAAAGGGTAACTGGCAAACCAATTTTTCCCATAATAGAAAAAGAAGTACCCACCAATACCAAACTCAAGGGTGAAAAACTGTGGCCCACGCAACCTTATCCTACCTTGCCCAAGCCTTTTATGCGTCAGGTGATGACAGTGGATGATCTCAACAATCTGCTTCCTGATTCTTCCTTTCAAGAAATTAAGAAAAGATTTCTTGGATTCAAAACAGGTCATCTGTATGAACCACCTTCATTGGAAGGCACAGTATCTTTTCCGGGTTTTGATGGAGGAGCGGAGTGGGGAGGAACTGCCTTTGATCCGGCAACGGGTTTACTTTATGTCAATGCCAATGAAATCCCGTGGCTTATCAGGATGGCTGAAGTGGAAATCAAAGTGCCTGAAAAGGAAAACAACCTGGCCGCCGGCCAGCGGCTCTATACACAATACTGTATGTCCTGCCATGGCCCGGACAGAAAAGGGACAGGCAATAATCCAACCATCGTTGATGCGGCAAAGAAGTACAATGCAAAGACGCTGGGAGAATTGTTTTCGACGGGCCGGAGGATGATGCCGGCATTCAAAAATATATCAGCGCAAGAAAGTAACGCAATCACCTCTTTTGTTTTGGAATTGAAAAAAGAGCAGAAGAAAATATTTGATCAGGCACCCTTCGCCATCGACTCATTCAGAAACCTGCCCTATTCCCTGACGGGTTACGCCAAATTTTACAGCCAGGAAGGTTATCCAGCTTCCAAACCACCGTGGGGAAGTTTGAATGCCATCAACCTGAATACGGGCGAAATTGCGTGGAAGATTACCCTGGGGGAATATCCTGAATTCAAAAGGAAGGGTATTATTACCGGAACAGAAAATTATGGTGGCCCCGTGGTAACTTCAACAGGGTTGTTATTTATTGGAGCAACCAGGGATGGCAAATTCAGAGCATTCAATAAATTCACAGGAAAGTTGTTGTGGGAAACGGAACTGCCAGCATCAGCGTTTGCAACACCTTCCATGTACGAGGTCAGCGGAAAGCAATATATTGTCATCGCCTGCGGAGGGGGGAAGCTTAAAACAAAATCGGGTGATGCGTATGTGGCTTTTGCCTTACCGTAAAATGTATTATGTCTTGATTGATTCCGTGTTTTCTTTGTGCCTTTGAGTCTTGGTGGCTAGAAAAAATGCAGTACTTAGCCACAAAGACACGAAGGCACAAAGGTTCACAAGAAATACAGAAAATAATTTGTATACGATCAGTATGAAACGAATTTTATCAATTCTTTTATTTTTCATAATTCCGTTTGTTGCTTTCCCGCAACCCAAATGGAATGCAATGGTCGTTGAGAAGCCGGCTAACGATAAATTAAATTCATTTTATCAGACCAACCAGGCCCCGCTCAAGCCGCAGCATCTGGTAAAACTTCCGGTAGGTGCCATCAAACCAGGCGGCTGGCTATTGAAGAGTCTCGAGCTGCAACGTGATGGCCTTGCGGGTCAACTCGGTGATATCAGTGCCTGGCTCACCCGGAAGAATAATGCCTGGCTGAACAAAGACGGTACGGGCGACTGGGGCTGGGAGGAAATGCCGTATTGGTTGAAAGGATTTGCCAACATAGGCTATGTACTGAATAACAAAAAAATGATTGATGAGGCGATGGTATGGATCAATGGCACGCTCAACAGTCAGCGTGAAAGTGGAGACTTCGGCCCTTTTGTGATTCGAAACACCACCGGCAAGCGTGACCTGTGGGCGCAGATGCTGATGTTGTTTGTGTTACAATCTTATTATGAATACACACATGACCCACGGGTCGTCACGCACATGACCCGATATTTCAAATGGCAGTTGGCTATTCCTGAAAAGGATTTTCTTACCGACTACTGGGAAAACAGTCGCGGTGGGGACAACCTCTACAGCGTGTACTGGCTTTATAACATCACCAAAGAATCGTGGCTCCTGGACCTTGCAATAAAAATTCATCGCAATACCGCCAACTGGAAATTGAAGAACTGGTTGCCCAACTGGCACAACGTCAATATTGCTCAGTGCTTTCGCGAACCGGCAACTTTCTACCAACAGAGTGGCGACTCCTCGGATCTTCAGGCCAGTTACGACAATCAAAATTTCATCCGCGAGATGTACGGCCAGGTGCCGGGTGGCATGTTTGGTTCGGATGAAAATTCGCGCAAAGGCTATGATGATCCGCGTCAGGCCATTGAGACTTGCGGGATGGTGGAGCAAATGTCTTCGGATGAGATCATGCTCCGTATCACCGGAGATACTTTTTGGGCCGAGAATTGTGAAGATGTTGCCTTCAATACATTCCCCGCAGCGTTCATGCCGGACTACAAATCGCTACGTTATCTCACAGCTCCCAACATGGTGACGAGCGACAGCAAAAATCACCATCCCGGAATCGACAACCCCGGACC
>JAYWDP010000411.1:0-3737 GCA_043779775.1 Cyclobacteriaceae bacterium | reverse complement strand
ATATAAGTCATTAGATGCAATCGGATCATAGAAGAAAGATTTGCGAATGACCAAATTCTTTTGATCTGCTTATTGACAATTTTTAACAGCAGATCAGCTTCTTGATTAATAAAAATTTCATATATAAATAAGGACACGCCAGGTTTATCAATCACACATTAAAATTAATCCGGACATTCAGAACCCTTGCGCCTCCGCGCCTTTGTGGTTAAAAATTAAGAATGAGTTTCGTCGCCTCAGTCAGTCTGCTTACCTGATAATCCGCCCGATCTTTCTCCTCGATTTCATCTCCAATCTGTATTGTCTTTATTCCCAATTGCCTTGCCGGAATAATATCCCTTCCCCGGTCGCCTACCATCCATGAATTTCCCACATTGATATTGAACTTCGCGATAGCCTTTTCAAACATCAACGTGCCGGGCTTTCGCAAAAGGGATTGCGTAACGCTGGGGTGATAGGGAGAAAAGTAAAAATGGTCGATGACATGCCCGCACTGCTGTTGAAGAAACGAATGGCATGCCCTCATTTGGTCGATGGTATAAATTCCTTGGGATATGCCAGACTGGTTCGTGACCACAATCAACAAATAACCATGCCGTTTTAAGGCTTGAAGGGCCTCCGGCACACTTGAGAGAATTCTAAACTTCTCCACTTCATAGGTATAATTCGGGTCGTCATCATTCAGTACACCGTCGCGGTCAAGGAAAACACATGGCTTCATGCCGCAAATATCTACAATTGGAGTCTTTTTGGCTATTTTTATGCCTTATTCAAAAGTCATTGAGCAAAGTACTAGTCATTACACCTACTTACAATGAGCGAGATAACATCAGCGCCATTATTGATGCTGTGCTATCACAAGCCCGTGACTTTCACATGCTCATAGTCGATGACAATTCTCCGGATGGCACCGCTGAGATCGTCGTGGAGCTACAGAAAAAATACAACACTTCAGAAACCAAACTTCACCTCTTACAGCGTCCGGGGAAAAAAGGTCTCGGAACTGCCTATATCGAAGGATTTAAATTTGGTCTTGCCAATGGCTATGACTACCTGCTCGAAATGGACGCCGATTTTTCGCATGACCCTAATGATCTCAGCAAATTATATCTCGCCTGCGCGGAAGGCGATGCGGATATGGCCATCGGTTCGCGCTACTCAAAAGGCGTCAACGTGGTGAACTGGCCCATGAGCCGGGTGCTGCTCTCCTACTTTGCCAGCATGTATGTTCGCTTCATCACCCGCATGCCCATTCACGATACGACCGCCGGCTTTGTATGCTATCGCCGGCTGGTGCTGGAGACCATCGAATTGGATAAAATAAAATTTGTGGGTTACGCCTTCCAGATTGAAATGAAATTTACGACGTGGAAATATAAATTTCAATTGAGGGAGGTCCCCATCATCTTTACTGATCGGGTGAAGGGAGAATCCAAACTCTCTTCCGGTATTTTTAAAGAAGCCTTCCTGGGCGTTATCCAACTTACGGTGAGAAGCTGGTTTAGAAAATATTCACGTTAGTCAAACCGGATCGCCTTGATCGGACTGATCCTTGATACAATGGCGGTGGGCAACAGCAATACTACCGTTACCACCGCAAAAACCAGCACATTAAGAAAAATGATAATGGACCAATCCCAACTGATGGGTACGTAGCTCATGTAATAGTCGTGTGGATTGAGTTTGATGAACTTGAATTGATCTTGCAAGTAACAGAGTCCCAGTCCTATAAGGTTGCCAAAAAATAATCCGCGGGTGATCAGGTGTATCCCCTGATAGACGAATACCGACCGGATCGTTCTGTTCTGAGCACCCATGGCCTTGAGCAAGCCAATCATTTGAGTTCGTTCCATGACCAGGATGAGAATGACGGAGATCATGTTCATGCAGACCACGATAAGAATGATCCCCAATAATATTTTTACCTGGCGGCTTACCAGGTCCAGCCATTGAAAAACCTGGACGAATTTGTCGCTGACTTTCTCCACATACAAATTAAAGGGCATGGCATCGCCAATTTGCTGATATACTTCCTCCACATTGTCGAGGTCATTGACATAAATCTCAAGACCGCCAGCCACACTGTCGGGCCAGTCATTGAGACGCTGGATGAGGCGCAAGTCGCCGAGGATCACCTTGCTGTCGAAATATTCGGAGAGGTTGGTTTCATAAACGCCGGTGATGGTCAGTTTCCGGAAACGGGGTGGGTCCTGAAAAAAATGAACCGTGATCTCATCGCCTGCTTTTGCATTTATTTTGTCTGCAATGACCTGACTGATGACTACCTCGCGGGAATAGCCGGAGTCAGCAAAATGGATGAAGCGCCCGGACTTTAAGTTCTTGTGAAATGTCTGCTGGTCAAAGGTTCTCCCCACGCCCTTGAAAACAATGCCCAATATATCCTGGTCAGCTTTGATCAATCCCGGCTTTTGGCTAAACTCCTGGACATGCCGTACCATCTTAAATTGTTCGGGGTGATTATACAGGTCGATGTTGAAATCAAAAGGCTGCTCTTCCATAGAGTTGTTCAGACTGAGACGGGTCACCAAAAGGTTGGCACTGAAACTATAAATCCGGTTTTTCACAGTGCTTTGAAAGCCCTCCATGATCAGGAAAGAAACCACGGTAGCCGCTAAGCCGATCGTCAGGGTGACGATGGCAATGGTGTGAATCGTAGAAGCAAAGCCCCCTTTTTGTTCGCGGCTGATTCGCTGGGCCAGGAAGTAGGAAAGGTTCACGATTGTGGTGTAGTTTTGACAATGCTGAAAGACAAATAAACTAAAAATGCCAAGACTTTTTCTTTTTATCGTATGGATCGTTTCCGGAATTTCTTCCTTGGCCCAGCCTTCCAAAGTAGTAACGGGAGCGGAACAATTGGATTTGCTGCTGCCGAAACTTTCAGGAAAGCGGGTGGGGCTGGTGGTGAATCAGACATCGGTCGTTAAAAAGAAACACCTGGCCGACACATTGAAGCTTAGGGGGGTGAACGTTGTGAAAGCCCTGGCACCCGAGCATGGATTTCGAGGAATGGCTGCCGACGGTGAACCTATCAGCGACAGCATTGACCTGAAAACCGGGATCCGCCTCGTATCCCTTTACGGAAAAAATTATAAACCTAACGCTCAGCAACTGGCAGACATCGATATCCTCATTTTTGATATCCAGGATGTCGGCGTTCGCTTTTACACTTACATCAGCACGTTGCACTATGTTATGGAAGCCTGTGCCGAGAATGGCAAAAGTCTCATCATCCTGGACCGTCCCAATCCCAATGGCTATGTGGATGGACCGATCCTGCAGCCGGAGTTCAAATCATTTGTGGGCATGCACCCCATTCCCGTCGTCCATGGGTTGACCATCGGGGAGATAGCACAAATGATTAACGGTGAAGGTTGGCTGACAGGCAAGAAGAAATGCAACATTGAGATTATCAAAATTAAAAACTGGAAACACGCCGATGCCTTTTCACTACCGATCAGGCCCTCTCCCAACCTTCCCAATGATCAAGCCATACGACTCTATCCTTCCATCTGTTTTTTTGAAGGAACGGTGATCAGCGTTGGCCGTGGTACGCCCATGGCCTTCCAGGCACTTGGTAATCCGGAATTAAAGAACATGAGTTTTATGTTTAAACCTGTTAGCATCAAGGGAGTAACCAATAATCCTCCGCAAGAAAATAAGTTATGTTATGGAATCGATCTACGGTCTGTGCCGGTACCCAGAAAAATTGATCTTCA
>JAYWDP010000410.1:0-3744 GCA_043779775.1 Cyclobacteriaceae bacterium | reverse complement strand
TTTATGGGCAGGATTCTGCTCGCTACATTTCCATTGCTCAATTTGATGTCCCTTCCAAACTGATCTTCCTTGGCCATTTTATTGAACGCACAAAACTCTTGTTGCCAGGCAAAGCTTTTGGGATCACAATACGTTTGAGAAATAATGGGGATGAAGATGAGGCACTTCAATTTGCCTTCCAGGCTCTTGTCCACACTGTGGGTCTCCAGAAGTCCATCATAGGGATTTTTGTCGAAATAGATGGTGACGGTATCTTTTAGTGTTCCCTTGAGTTCTTTCTCTAAGTTCAGAACGAAGTCCGATACCCAGCCATCGAGGTTATCATTATGACGATACGATATAAACAGGTCATATTCATAGCCGGGTAAAATTGCCATGTCACGAAGGTATCACATTTGCGGTAGGCAGAAGCCTGACGGAGGCCTGTAGCAGGAGATGGCGAGGCAAACGATCGCATGGAAAAATGGAATAAAAAAATCCAGCATTGAGTGTATTGGATTCATAAAGTTACTTTAAATTTGAGCGACATATTTAAAGTATGGTTAACCGGATTATCAAATTTTCTCATAAAAACAGCTTTTTTCTGTTTGGGGCAAGGGGAACTGGGAAGACCCACTTATTGATGGACCGATACACCAGCACCTCCGCCACCAGCAACTGGTACATTGATTTATTGAACCCTGAGTTGGTCAGAAAGTATCAATTACATCCAACCCTCTTGGTTCAGGAACTGGACGCCAGAAAGCCAGCACCCGAGTGGGTCATCATAGATGAGGTTCAAAAAGTACCAGGCCTGTTGGATTTGATCCATCAACGGATTGAATCGGATAAGCAAAAATTCATACTTAGCGGCTCAAGCGCAAGAAAATTGAAACGGGGTGCTGCAAACCTGCTAGCAGGAAGGGCTTTCGTGTACAACTTGTATCCGTTAACGGCCAAAGAAATTGGAGGAAGATTTGATTTGAAGGAAGCGCTAAGCTGGGGAACACTTCCAAAACTTTTGGAATTAAGCGATCCTCAAGATAAGAAAGAATATTTACGCGCTTATGCGAACACCTACCTGCGCGAGGAAATCTTACAGGAACAAATTATCCGTAACCTGGAGCCTTTTCAGAGATTCTTACCAGTTGCCGCTCAAATGGCGGGCAAGGTTATTAACTATTCTAAAATAGCGGTGGACGCAGGAACCAGTGTGCCCACCATCCAATCTTATTTTCAAATATTGGAAGACACGCTGTTGGGCTTTACGTTGCCTCAGTTTCACGAGTCTATCCGGAAGCGGCAGCGGTCAAATCCAAAGTTTTATTTTTTTGACAACGGCATTCAAAGAGCGCTTTCGGATGAATTGAATGTAGGCATTCATTCACGAACGTATCAGTATGGTCATGCCTTCGAACAATTCGTAATCAATGAGATTAACCGGTTGCAATCCTATTACCGGAAAGACTACCGGTTGTCTTACCTCCTCACAGGGGCAGGGGTGGAGATTGACCTCATCATTGAAAGGCCAGGAATGAAGAGGGCAGCTGTTGAAATCAAGTCCACTTCAATCGTTGCGAAAAGTGATCTTCGGGGCTTGCTTTCGTTAGGAAAGGACATACCTAATTGCGATCTGTTTTGTTTTTCGATGGACAAAGTGCCGAAAATCGTGGAAGGGGTCCACTGTTTGCCGTGGCAAGCAGGGCTGGTGGAGTTGGGGTTGTGATGCGATATGATAGAAGACATACTTATTCTGGAAATCCTACCTTGTCCAGCATCACCTGCCATCGAGGATTTTTGTTCAGGGGTTGAAAGGGCGGCTCACTTTTAACCAGTACATTTCATTTTCGAGAGCTGCGCGATGATGTCTTCCGTGATGCCGTCGCTGAAGTACTCGTCGTCAGTGCTCGCGCTCATATTCGTCAAGGGCAGCACGGCAACGGATTTCTCTTGCTTGCGGATTGAAATCGTCGTTTGCGGCTGCCTCAAGTCGATCAGGAACTGCTGGACATTCTCATATCTCCGACTCCTGTCCTTCTCCAGCGCGTTAGCAAGAACTGCTTGCAGAGATGGTGGGACATCATGGCGAAAAGACAGAATTGGTGGTGGCGTAGGCTACACAATTGTCGATTGACAATTGACGCCTGCCCGCTGGCGCGCTCTCCGCAGAAGCGGGATTGGCGATTGTTTTTCGTAACGTCTCGCCATCCACAAATTCCATGACGATGAACTGTTCACCATCATGTTCCTCAATTCCGTAAATGGTGCAGATATTGGGATGATTCAGCGAAGCAGCAGCTTTGGCCTCTTGAAGAAAGCGAGCCTTTTCTTGCTGAGAAGCAGATATATCGTGTAGAAGGAATTTGAGCGCAACGTGGCGATCGAGCTTGATGCTGGTCTGTTTGCGCATCAATGAGTTGAGCGACGATCCGAAGCCGGTTGCCGGATTTTCGAACGCTTCCCTTGAGCAGGTGTGATACTCCAAGCCCTGTTGCAATCTCGCATACACTCTTCCGCGTTCGTTTGTATTGCATAACTGATGTACGCGAAATGACTTTCAAGCCACGGATTTTCGAGAGTTGCACGATGATGTCCTCGGTCAT
Organism: Cyclobacteriaceae bacterium; assembly: GCA_043779775.1. Classification (GTDB taxonomy): domain Bacteria; phylum Bacteroidota; class Bacteroidia; order Cytophagales; family Cyclobacteriaceae; genus ELB16-189. The sequence continues at coordinate 1,162 of JAYWDP010000410.1, read as the reverse complement.
TCCGTCGCTGAAGTACTCGTCGTCCTCGCTCGCGCTCATATTCGTCAAGGGCAGCACGGCAATGGATTTTTCTTACGGAGAATTCATTGTATTTAATGGATAGGAAGCAATGTACTCCTCTTCTTCCCATCCGATTTTTCTCAAAGAAGCCTTAAATCGCGCATCTGTGCTGATTGGCATAAGCCAGAGCAACGCCGCAGGCCTTACGGATAACAAACCAGAGTATTCATTAAAAGCCTTTTCTGACCATCGGATTGCCTCCTCCAGGTCTCCTAGCCAGGCATGCAGGACCGCAAAACAAAGAGGATCAACATATCTTCTTTGAGATAGATTATTCAATTCCCTCAGTGTTGTTATCGCATCGTCTTTTCGACCCGCCATAGCGAAGATGCAGGCCATGGTTGAACGAAACCAAGGATCAAATTGCGGATTAAGGGCAATTGCTATTTCGCATTCGGCGACTGCTTCCTGATACATTCCCTTAAAGGCATAGTTCCACCCGAGTTCAAGCTTTGCCCAGGCATGGCTTGGGCTGAGTTCAAGGGTCTTCCTTAACTGGACAAGTGATTCGTCGAAGCGACTTGAAGTCCAGAGTGTAAACCCCAGATGTTGATTGGCCGTTGGAGAAAGAGGATCCAATTCGACTGCCCGTTTTGCCGCTGCGATTGCTTCCTCCGGGTTGCCGATTGCCATCTCATAGAGAGAGTGATTCATATTAATCACTGAACTTCCTGGACCCAGTTCGAATGCCCGTTTGTATTCTCTGCCAGCTTCATTCCAGTCCACGAACATTCTTACAAATGCCAATGACAAGTGAGCTTCGGCAAGTGTTTCGTCCAGGCTAAGAGTTTTCTCTGCAAAGACCTTTGCATTCTTCCACGCCTCCTTTGGGTGAACAAGGCCATAGATACTGATGATGCAATACAGATCTGCCAGGTCAGCATACGCCAGTGTATAGTTTGGATCCCTCTCCACAGCTTGATTGAAATACAGCATCGCTTTCGTAAAACATTCTTCCGTAAACAGCCAACTAAAGTGTCTTCCCTTTAAGTACAAAGACTGTGCTTCAACATCTTCTGTATGATGCTTCAGAACCAATTTTTTTTCTTCGCTAACGAGATTGATTTTTAATTTTTCTACAATGTTCAATGCTATTTCATCC
>JAYWDP010000409.1:0-10502 GCA_043779775.1 Cyclobacteriaceae bacterium | reverse complement strand
GAGAAAAACAGAATAAAGAATAAAACGAGACATTCTGTAAAAGAAATTCTGAAAAATTAAATGAATGGTAACAATGATATTAGAATCTGGTTAATACCTGGTTCAATTCTAGGGTTCCTTCAAAAAAACCCAACACCCGTAACATCACACGGTCTACCAAACTGTCGGGACAAGAGGCCCCGCTGGTAAGCACTATCGTAAGTGGCGTTTTTCCGGGGATGAAAGGATGGGTTATTTTTTTCTCTTTAGAGTGAAAATCAAAATGATGGATTTCATCCCGTGATTTTATTTCAGTTTCTGAATTAATAAAGAAGGTTGCAAAGTTCCGTTCACAAAGTTCTACGATATGAGAAGTATTGGAGCTGTTATATCCCCCTACAACAATCGCCAAGTCTGCCTCTGATTTTAAAAGCTCATAGGTAGCGTCCTGATTGTCATTGGTGGCGTAGCAGAGGGTGTCCCGGGTGTCGGCGAAATGTTGCTTAATGTTTTCACGGCCATATTTTTTCTCCATCAATTGACGGAAATAATCCGAAATGGCCTGGGTTTCTGTGGCCAACATCGTTGTCTGATTTACAACTCCTACTTGCTGAAAATGAATTTCGGGTTGAAAACCTGGTGAGTGCTTACCCGAAAATTCTGTAAAGAATTCCGTCTCAGACTTATGGCCGAGTATGAACTCACCGAGGCTTACGGCATCGTCCATGTCGCGTACGATTACTGAAGGACCGTTGTCGGCACTGTGTGAGAAGGTGGCCCTGGTCTCCTCATGTTTTGGCTTGCCATGAATAATGATCGTGTAATTTTCCTTGCCCAATTTCTCCGCACGGTTCCAAACTTTTTCAACAAAAGGACAGGTAGTATTGTATGGATGTACATCAACCCCTTTATTCAAAAGTAATTTTTCAATTTCCAAAGTCGTACCAAATGCAGGAATGATTACCACATCCTCTTTGACAATACTTTCCCATGGAATAAACTGCGTGCCATCGGTATCCATGATGAACCGGATGCCACGGTCCAGCAGGTCACTGTTTACCTCCTGGTTGTGTATCATCTGACTGAGGAGATACACACGCTTGCCTGGATTTTCCTCCAAAGCCCGGTAGCTTATTTCGATGGCATTTTCGACCCCGTAACAAAAGCCAAAATGACGGGCAAGGACAAAATGTACCGGTCCGAAATCAAGGACCGTAGGGGAGAAATCCTGCTTGCGAAGGTCTTTTACTCTGCGCGATTCTTTGATTCGACCTGTAATGGATGATCGATAATAAGCGGGTATTTCGAACTTTTTGATAGAGAATATTTATTTCAAACGCAAAGATAAAGAATTGTCACTGTCGGCTAGTGGTTAAATAGGCATTAAAAAATATTGGCAGACTTTGCCCCGGATGGTGATTAGAAGAGGACAAAAAACCCATACAGCTTCCTGTATGGGTTATAATTTATCAAGCAGCTTTTGATAGCTTATCTTCTTTTACCTTGTTTGTGTGCACCTCTTTCGACATGAGGTCAAACCACTTTACTTCAACCAGATTTTTCTTGAAGTACTTGAGCACTTCCATAACTTTTCCGTCGATTTTACTGCGGACACGTTCGCCCTTCTTAAACAATCTCCTCATTTCTCCTGGGTTTAATTTACATTCGAATTGCATAGATATACTCTCTGGGGTAATCTTCGTATACCCCGGAAAAGGTGATCAGATCACCCGCCCTTTTATTCTTAAGAATTTCTGTTACTTCTTTAGAGTTTTTAACGATTCTGTCGTCAATGTGCGTTACAATAAAACCTTCTCTCATATCGGTATATCGCGCAATCTTTCCATTTTCGAGAGACTTAATTCTTACTCCGGCATTAAGTTCAAGCTTCTTTAAAATCTTAGGATCGATGTCTTCTAGTTCTATGCCCAGGGAGGCTGACGCGTTTTTTTCTTCCTTGTTTATAGTGCCAAACTTCCCATCCCTGTTTTTCAAGGTGATCGTATAGCTCTTCTCTTTTCCCTGGCGATTGACCTTTACATTTACTTTATCTCCCGGGCGTTTACGGCCAATGTATTCGATCAGGGCCGAACTTGTTTTAATTTCGGCATTATCCAACTGTACAATAACATCACCTTTTTGGACTCCTGCTTCTTTCGCAGCACTCCGGTCTTCCATATCTCCAAAGCCACTTATGAAGGCGCCTTCATTTACTGCAAGATCCTCTTGCTTTTTCAAATCACTACTTACGTTGCCTACCTGTATGCCCAACCAACCCCGTTGCACGGTGCCATAAGCCAGTAAATCTTCTACAACTTTGCTGACGATGTTGGCAGGAATTGCAAAGCCATATCCCGAATACGATCCGGTAGGGCTTGCAATGGCGGTGTTAATTCCCAAAAGGCCACCCTCCAAATTCACTAAGGCTCCTCCGCTGTTACCAGGATTGATTGCTGCATCAGTTTGAATAAAGGATTCAATGGCAGTCCTGCCTGCTTGTTGATTGCCGGCATTGCCGCTGTTAATAATATTGATGTTTCTCCCTTTTGCACTAATGATGCCAGCGGTAACTGTAGAATTCAGATTGAATGGATTGCCGACGGCTAGTACCCACTGACCTACTTTTGAGTTATCTGAATTCACAAAAGAAAGATGCGGTAACTCCTTTTGGTTGATTTTGATAACCGCCAAATCTGTGTCGGGGTCTGTACCTACAACTTCTGCCTTAAAAGATCGATTGTCAGACAAAGTAACATCTACTATATCAGCCCCCTGGACCACGTGGTTATTGGTAACAATGTATCCGTCTGAATTGATTATTACCCCGCTTCCTGAGCTTTGACTGGGGCCGCGTTGAGAAGGATTGTTGGGTCCGAAGAAGAATTGAAAAGGATCATTTGGATCCTGCCCACGGTCACGCGAGGCAGGTTGACCCTCAGCAGTAGAGCGGATGTGCACAACAGCTTTGGTTACATTTTCTGCGGTGCCGGTGAAATCCAGGGGTACTGCATCACCTTTTTCATTTACATGATAGGCTACCTGTGAGGAAGGTGTTCTTGAAATATACTCCACCTTTACACCATCATTTTTGCCACTAAACCATTGAGTAATTGCCATGGTCAGGCAGCTTCCGAGAACAGCCGCCAATACAAGAGATCCAAATCGCTTCATAATCATTCTGTCGTTATGTAGTTAGAATTAATTTTCAACCTGGAGTCGTCAGGAAAAATTGTGCCAAATGGGGTATTGCTTTGATTTCGCCGCTGATCTGATCCTCCTGCTGACAATTTTACAGTAACGTTAATACGAATTTTTGGCAGTTTAGGTTCAGGTTTTTATACGAAAAATCCCTTCACTTGATTGTTGGTGTTGAATTCAAGAAAGAGACCTTCCTTTTTGTCATGATAATAGGATGTCACCGATTTCGTGAGGGGGTATTATTTTCAGAAGCAATTTTTTCGCGACCGGATAACAGAACGGTCCATATCATTATTTGAAAAGGCTTCATGCTTAGTTTATTTTTTTTATTTGTGAAGTAGTTGAACGTAAGTGGGCCCAATCGGATCATCAAAAATAATTACACTCCAACATTTATTGCAAATTGAAGTATGTGGAAAATATCGCGTTAATTTATGCAACCTCATGAACATACAAAGCCAGATCGTACTCAAAAAAGGCAGGGAAGCCTCTGCCAAACGTTTTCACCCCTGGATATTTTCAGGGGCCATCCATTCGATGTCTGGCAATCCCCTTGATGGAGACTGGGTTGAGGTTAAAGATGCAACGGGTAAAACCTTGGGATTTGGACATTATCAGAAGGGAACCATTACGGTGCGGGTGCTTTCATTTCTTGCAGAGCCACCTGCAAGAGATTTTTACAGCGAAAGAATCGGGAAGGCTTTAAATCAGCGTGTTATTACAAAAGTTGTAGATGACCTAACCAATTGTTTCAGACTGGTTCATGGAGAAGGGGATGGCCTGTCTGGATTAATTATTGATATCTATAATGGAGTAGCCGTGTTACAGGCACATAGTATTGGCATGCACAGAGACAAGGAGATAATTGCAAAGGCACTGAAAGAAGTATGTGGCGACAGCCTCCATTCAATTTATTATAAAAGCCAAAGTACCCTGCCGGGAAAGACTGAAAATGAGTACCTCTTGGGGATGAGTGCGGTGCCTCATAGTGTGTTGGAACATGGCAATAAGTTCTATGTAGACTGGGAAGAAGGCCAAAAAACGGGCTTTTTCCTGGATCAGCGTGAGAACCGGAACCTTTTGGGTCATATGGCCAAGGGAATGAAAGTGTTGAATACATTCTGCTATACGGGAGGTTTTTCAGTCTATGCATTGAATGATGGAGCTGAAATGGTTCACTCCGTAGATTCTTCTGAAAAGGCAATCGATTTAACGAAAAAGAACCTTGCACTCAATGGATTTGACCCTCAGCAACATCCCAGCTACGTTGCCGATGTGTTTGACTTTTTAAAGGATAAGAAAGATGTATACGATTTAATCATCCTTGATCCACCGGCTTTCGCAAAACACAAAGATGCCCGTCACCAGGCAATGAAAGGTTATCAACGCTTGAATGCAGAAGCCATGCGCGTTATTAAACCCAATGGTATCATCTTCACATTCTCTTGTTCGCAGGTAGTGGATCGCCAATTATTTTATGATACAGTAGTTTCATCAGCCATTCAATCTGGCCGTGACATAAAGGTGCTTCAGCAGTTGTCACAACCAGCCGATCACCCGGTTTCGATGGTTCATCCTGAAGGAGAATATCTGAAAGGGCTCGTACTTTATGTGAGTAAGCGTTAAAATATTGCCTCACAATTTATTTCAGTTGAGTTGTCTCAGGAACTGTCAAATATTTTCAATTCACTGAAATTCTGACTTTTCAGCTTTCAATTCTTTCGCATGGAGGATTATGCCTTCTTTATGATTTACTTGAGTATAGAAAGCTTATTATTTGTCATTTTAAGGCAAAATAAAACCTTTTCCTGCAAGACTTTAATTTTCCCAAAAGGCAGCATTTTCAATGATTTTGAGGGCCATTGGGGACTTCAATCGAATGAGTAGATTAGTAAATTTTCCACAAGATTTTTAAGAACAGCACAAGAGGGTATCTTTGTGTGAACAAAAAAATTATTTATTAGCATATGAAAAAATATATTCCGTGGATCATAGTCATTGTTCTGGTCCTTCTTGCGTTTAGCTCCTACAATGGATTAGTAACCAAAGAAGAGGCAGTCAGCAAAGCATGGGGAAATGTAGAATCTGACTACCAGCGCAGGGCTGACCTGATCCCTAATCTCGTGAACACCGTAAAGGGTTATGCCAACTTTGAAAAGGAAACTTTAACGGCGGTGATACAAGCGCGTGCCTCTGCCACGCAAGTGAAAATTGATGCAAAAAATTTAACGCCAGAAAACCTGGCGGCCTTTCAGCAGGCACAAGGTGGATTGAGTTCTGCCCTCGGCAGATTGTTGGTGGTGGCAGAGCAATATCCAGACTTAAAGGCCAATCAGAATTTTCTTGACCTTCAGGCTCAGCTGGAAGGGACTGAGAATCGTATTAATGTTTCCCGTCAAAGATTTAATGATACCGTGAATGAGTACAATGTTTCCCGCAGAAGATTTCCTGCTGTAATCTTTGCTTCTATCCTTGGATTCAAGGATAAGGGTTATTTCCAAGCGGAAGCAGGGGCAGAGAAAGCGCCTGAAGTCAAATTCTGAGCTAGAGTCGAACCCGTTTATAATAAAAAACCCTGATTGTAAATTCAATCAGGGTTTTTCTTTGTGTTTACAGTCACTAGGCACTTTTCTTCACTTCGCGGGTCTCGTAGCTTTCGATAACATCGCCTACCTGCATGTCATTAAATTTTTCAATTCCCATACCACAATCGAAGCCTGATTTTACCTCGCTTGCATCATCTTTGAAACGCTTTAGGGAACTTAATTTGCCTGCATACACTACGATACCATCCCGGATAAGGCGGATCGGGTTGGCACGCTTGATATAACCGTCGGTGACCATACAACCGAGGATGGTTCCCACTTTGGTAATTTTAAAGACTTCCCGCACTTCTGCATTTCCAACAATTACTTCCTCCATCTCCTTTTCGAGCATACCTTCCATGGCGCTCTTCACATCATTGATAGCATCATAGATGATGGAATACAAGCGAATTTCAATCTCTTCGCTTTCAGCGAGCCTTCGGGCCGAGGGAGATGGACGTACCTGAAATCCAACAATTACTGCATCCGAAGCGGAGGCCAGCAATACATCAGATTCAGAGATTTGACCCACTGCCTTATGGATAATTCCAATCTGTATTTTAGGGGTAGAAAGCTTCAAAAGAGAGTCAGAAAGGGCTTCTACCGATCCATCCACATCACCTTTTACTATGACATTTAGCTGTTTGAAAGAGCCAATCGCGATACGGCGTCCGATTTCATCCAATGTGATGTGCTTCTTGGTACGAATACTTTGTTCCCGCACCAATTGAGCACGTTTGTTGGCTACTTCTCTTGCTTCGCGATCCGTTTCATAAACGGCAAATTTTTCACCTGCCTGGGGAGCGCCATCCAATCCCAATACTTGAACCGGTGAGGATGGGCCGGCTTCATTCAAGCGCTTGCCAGTGTCGTCAAACATGGCCTTTACCCGACCATAGTTGGATCCGGTGACCATGATATCGCCTACTTTCAATGTTCCGGTTTGCACCATGAGTGTGGCCACATAGCCTCGCCCTTTGTCAAGAGAAGCTTCAATGATAGAACCGGAGGCGGGCTTTTCAGGATTTGCCTTGAGGTTGAGCATCTCCGATTCCAGTAACACTTTCTCCAGCAGTTCTTCAATTCCCTTTCCTGTCTTGGCAGAGATCTCCTGGCTTTGATATTTACCGCCCCACTCTTCCACTAAAATATTATTCTTTGAAAGAGACTCTCGTACTTTGTCAGGGTTAGCGGTTGGTTTATCTATTTTGTTGATAGCAATAACAATGGGGACACCAGCAACCTGTGCATGGTTGATGGCTTCTTTCGTTTGAGGCATCACATCATCATCTGCTGCCACGACAATGATGGCAATGTCAGTCAGTTTTGCTCCGCGAGCACGCATGGCGGTAAAGGCCTCATGACCGGGAGTATCGAGAAATGCAATTTTTTGACCTTTCTTCGTAGTTACGTCGTAGGCGCCGATGTGCTGGGTAATACCTCCTGCTTCTGAGGCTACAACTTTTGTATTTCTGATGTAGTCCAATAATGAAGTTTTTCCGTGATCAACGTGGCCCATGATGGTAACAATCGGAGCACGGGGCTTAAGATTTTCTTCGATTTCTTCAGATGCCTCTAATTCAGTCTCGTCTTCCGAGGATATAAACTGTACTTCGTATCCAAATTCATCTGCGATTACCGTGATGGCCTCCGCATCAAGTCGCTGATTGATGGATACAAACATGCCCAGACTCATGCTGGTGGAAATCACATCATTCACCGACACGTTCATCATGGAAGACAGATCATTGGCAGAAATAAATTCAGCCACTCGTAGCGTCTTGGATGACTCTTGTTCTTGCAATAATTTTTCTTCATGAGCATCAGACACTGCTTGTCTCTTTTCTTTCCGGTATTTAGCGCCGGAGAATTTTTTCTGACCTCCGCTTAATTTAGCAAGGGTAGCACGGATCTGATCCTGAATTTCCTTTTCTGAAGGCTCACCTTTTTCGGTGCGCTGAGGCGCGCGACGGCTGTTGGTGCCAGCACCACCACCTGGGCGCGGTGTACTTTTGCCGTCATTGTTAAATGAAGGAATTCTTTTGCGTGGTCTCTTTTTACGTAAATCTTCTTTGCTCTCTTTGCTCTCCTTACTCTCTTGCGGCGGTGCAGGTTTCTTTTCTGCCGGCAAGTCGATCTTGTCAACGACTTTCAGACCCTGCAGCTTGTCTGCCTTTGCTTTGATTAATTCGAGCTCAGGGACCTGGGGTTTCTCAATTGATATTTCCGATGGCGCTTCTGCTTTCTTTGGCTTTTCTTCTTTCGGCTCCTCTTTTTTCTTTTTCCCCTCCAGATCAATCTTCCCAAGCACCTTAATGCCTTCGAGTTTTGTTTTCTCTCTTTCAACTTTCTCAGGCTTCGACTCATCCTTGGCCTTGATTTCTTTTGAGCCGAGGTTTTTGATCATGATGCTGTCCTCTTCTTCCGCCTTTTTGCGATGGGCTTCAGGGTTGATCTGAATGGTCAAGGTCTCCGTATGTTTGGCTCCGATGGTGAGGACAGAAGCTTCTATTTTTTCAGATGCGGAGGAAGCAAATTCCTTCGCTAACATGGCAAATTGTTCGGCTGAGAGCTTTGCGTTTGGGTTATTCTCTACGACAAAGCCTTTCTTAGCCAGAAAGTCCAATATGGTATTATGACCCACATTGAGCTTCCGTGATGCCTGCCCCAGACGTATCATTTTTTCTTCTGCCATGCTCAAAGTTGACTATGTTTTTTCTGATTTAAGCGATTTTCACGCGAATTTACTCAAATTCCTTGCTTAAGACTGCTACCACATTTTCGACCGTTTCTTCTTCAAGGTCGGTTCTCCGTACGAGTTCTTCCTTGTTTAAAGCCAGTACGCTCTTGGCCGTATCAAGTCCAATTTGTTTCAATTGATCAATCACCCAGCTTTCAATTTCATCTGAGAATTCATCAAGGTCTACATCCTCTTCGGCACTTTGTTCGCCCAATTCACGGAAGACATCGATCTCCATACCCACCAGGCGGCTGGCTAATTTAATGTTAAGCCCTCCCTTGCCGATAGCCAAAGAAACCTGATCAGGCTTTAGGTACACCGATACACGATTATTCTCTTTGTCAATTTTCATGTTGACAATCTTTGCTGGACTTAGGGCACGTTGAATGAACAACTCGAGGTTTTCTGTAAAATTAATTACGTCAATATTTTCATTTTGAAGTTCACGTACAATGGCGTGAATGCGTGAACCTTTCATACCTACACAAGCGCCCACCGGGTCTATGCGATCGTCATAAGATTCAACAGCTACCTTGGCACGCTCACCGGGCTCACGCACGGCCTTCTTAATGGTGATAAGTCCATCATAAACTTCGGGCACTTCCTGTTCAAACAATCGCTCCAGCAGAACAGGTGAAGTGCGCGAGAGTACGATCTTTGGGTTGCCGTTTACCATTTCCACTTTGTGGACGATGGCGCGAACATTTTCTCCTTTGCGATAACGGTCTTTGGGTATTTGCTCACCGCGGGGAATAGAGATCTCATTTCCTTCTGCATCCGTTAACAGCACCTCACGGCTCAGTACCTGATATACTTCTCCTGTGATGATCTCACCAACGATATCCTTGTATTTCTGAAAAATGATGTCTTTCTCCAGGTCTTTCACTTTTTGCATCAGCGTCTGCCGTGCGGTAGTGACTGCCCTGCGGCCAAAGTGTTCGATTTCGATGGGCTCGGAAACTTCTTCGCCTACTTCAAAATCGGGTTCAATTTTACGCGCTTCCGATAAGCTGATCTTATCGTGGTCCCAGATGTCTTCGGAATCATCTTCTACAATTTCACGGATGCGATAGATTTCCAGGTCACCCTTGTCGGCATTGATAATGATGTCAAAGTTGTCATCTTTTTCATACTTCTTCTTGATCATTGTACGGAACACATCTTCCAGGATCCGAATCATGGTAGGTCTGTCAATGTTTTTCTGCTTGGCAAAGTCTGCGAACGACTCGATTAAATTGGTTATGTCCATTTTACTATTATTTAAAAGAAACCATTACAAATGCTTTTTCTATTTCTTCATATGGGATAATCACTTCTTTCTCTGTGGTGATCTTTCCTTCTTTTACTTCCTGTTTCAGAATAATTCTTTGCTCATCGGCAGATGTTAACTTCCCCTGCAGAATACTTTTATCCTGGCGATGTACTTTCAGTCGCCTACCAACATTCTTTTGAAACTGTCGTTTCAGTTTCAGGGGGTGGTCGAGGCCCGGGGTAGTTACTTCCAGTACATAGTGGTCTACTCCAAAATCAATTTCATCCAACTTTTTGGATAACTCCCGGCTTACCTGGCTGCAGTCTTCAATGGTCACTCCCAGATCGCCATCCAGTATTACCGTTATTTTCGAAAAGTTCCGGATGGAAGCCACAACATCCACCAGAAACTGGCTGGAATTCAGCAGACTCGCCTCTGCCAATTCCACTATTTTTGCCTTTATATCCATTTTTCGATAAACAAAGAGGGGACTTTTGGGTCCCCTCTTTCGATAATTCATTCAGAAGTAGCACAAAGGTAGGTCTTTTTTAATTTATCACAAATAATTGTGTTCTTTGGCCGTTTAAGCTCAAAAATCCTTTCTTCGATGCTTCGGTTTCCCTGCCTTTTAATCATGTGCACCTTCCTCTTTTCCTGTGGCGGGAGAAAAGATAAATCACAGATAGAAAAGCCCGAACGATCGGTAAGGGTACCGGTTATTAATAGCGATTCGGCATTTTGGTTTACT
>JAYWDP010000408.1:0-3748 GCA_043779775.1 Cyclobacteriaceae bacterium | reverse complement strand
AAGAAAATGTCATAGGCTTGGGTTTCATCTAACTTTGTCTCCCAACCCTTAGTACTTAAAGTCCAAACACCATGTTTTGAAGATGCTAATAATTCTTCCCAAACCAAGTATTGCCTAGCCCAAGCTAATTGATTCTGGAATTTTAACACGCCAGATTTTTCATAGCGCTCGTTTAAAACTTTCTCTGAAATCTTGTGATTTTCACCAATCCACTGAGTTATCTCTCTCGGTTTGGCTGATCCACCCAATGCTCTCAGTGCGTCAAGTACTGGTCCAAACCATTTTACAAACTCTGTCTTGCCTGATCTTTTTTTAGTCATATTATTTTTGGTCTGTCCGTTATTGCAATGTTGTCACAGAATGCCTGCCAACGTTTCGTGTTTATGACGGCTTGGGTTTCAGAAACGCTTCTTGTCCATGGGGCCGAAACGAAATTAAGAAACTAAACTACAAACTTAAACTGAGCCCCCAGCCGCTTGCTCTGATCAATGAAAAAAAGGCCGGTTGAATCACCCATCCGGCCACCAAACAAACAATAGATTAATTTCTTGGAGGACTGACGAAGGTTTGAAACTTCTTGTCCTCACTTACCAGGATGCCGGTGGCGTTAAGGCCCTTTACGATTTGAGAGGCGTGCGCACTCGCCTGATGATTACTGTCAGACTCAAAGTGCTGGATTAGCATTCCGACCTGAAGGGTGTAGATCATTTTTTGATCGAGGTATTGGGTATTTAATTGCCATCTTCCCGATTCATCGATCCTTCATTTGGTTACAGAAAGATGACCTACTCACCTGTCATCTCAAAGCGTCACAAAAAATGAAATAGATCACGTGGTTGTATGATGAAAGTCAGGATTTCTCTACAGGGTTAACTTAATAAAGATCTTAAATTTAGATAGAAATTATATGGACACTTACCTGATCATTGTTATTATTCTGTTGGCACTGGCTGTAACTGACCTGGTGGTTGGGGTAAGCAATGATGCCGTGAATTTTCTCAATTCAGCTGTCGGGTCACGTGTAGCGTCCTTTCAAACTATTCTTATTGTAGCCAGCCTGGGTGTACTATTGGGCTCATTGTTTTCGAGCGGTATGATGGAGATTGCGCGGAATGGAATCTTCAATCCAAATTTCTTCACTTTTGACAAGGTTATGATTGTCTTCCTGGCTGTGATGCTGACGGATGTAATCATGCTGGATTTCTACAACTCCCTGGGCCTTCCCACATCGACAACGGTCTCGCTTATTTTTGAGTTGCTTGGATCCGCCATTGTGGTTGGATTGCTGATAGCTTTTGACAGGGGCATGGGTTTTGAAAAATGGAGGGACATTATTAACTACTCAAGCGCCATCACCATCATTTTTGGTATATTCTTGTCTGTTTTCCTTTCGTTTATCGTGGGGTCGATCATTCAGCATATTTCCCGTCTTTTGTTCACCTTTAATTTCCAGGAAAATTTAAGAAAATATGGCGCTCTTTTCAGCGGGATTTCAATTACTGTTATAGTCTATTTCCTGCTGATCAAAGGGGCTAAGGGTAGTTCTTTCATTACCGATGAACAAATAAAATGGATCATGCAAAATACCTGGTCGATAGTACTGGGAAGTATGATTTTCTTTTCGATCGCTATCCAGGTCCTAATGTGGAGGTTGAACATCAATCCGCTGAAAGCCATCGTACTGCTGGGCACATTTTCGCTGGCGATGGCCTTTGCAGGCAATGACATGGTCAATTTTATTGGGGTGCCTGTTGCCGGATTAATCTCTTATCAGGCCTGGGCTGCTAGTACCCTGCCGTCGAATGAATTTAGCATGTCAATATTGAATGATAAGATTGAAACGCCTTCCTGGCTCTTGTTGGTTGCAGGACTTGTGATGGTGATCACGCTATGGACCAATGCGAAAAGCCGGAAAGTAACGGAGACTGAAGTCTCCCTGGGTAGGCAGGAGGAAGGAGACGAAAAATTCAGACCTAATTTTGTATCCAGGGCACTCGTTGGAAGTGCCATGTTCATTGGCAATGCAATTTACCAGGTAGTCCCCTCAAGAATTTCAAAAATGTTATCTGTGCGTTTTGAAAAGGAAAGCCTTGATCAGGAAAAGATATTGGCAAATCCAGATAAGCCATCTTTTGATTTGATCCGGGCCTCAATCAATTTGATTGTATCCAGTGCCCTAATTGCTTACGGGACTTCCAGGAAGCTTCCGCTTTCAACAACTTTTGTCACCTTCATGGTTGCAATGGGTACCAGCTTTGCCGATCAGGCCTGGGGAAGAGAAAGCGCCGTGTTCCGGGTAGCTGGTGTTATGAATGTGATAGCCGGTTGGCTAATCACAGCCGTGGTGGCCCTCGTCGCAAGTGGCTTGCTGGCATTTGTCATGTATCATACAGGCTTTCCTGGGATCATTGCGATCACCGCTGTTGCAGCCTTCCAGTTGATTCGCAGTCACATTATATTTAACAAAGATGTAGCGGAAGAAAAAGCTGCCAATAGGCTGCTTGAAACGTCGTCTTTTACCATGCAGCAAGTGATCGATGAGAGCAAAAGTAATAGCGCAAAAAATTTAAAAGTTGTAAAGAAAGCTGTTATTACCAGCATCAAATCTCTATTGTCCGAAAATCAGGGTAGCCTAAATAAATCGAAAAAGGAAATTGAAAAATTGAAGGCGCAAAATGAAAAACTTCACGGGAAGCTTATCAAGTATGTGCGCAGGATGAACAAGGGTAACCTGGCGGCCGGAAGACTCTATATCATGGTATTCGACCTTATGCAGGATTTGTATCAGAGCGTGCAACTTGTAAGCGAAGTCAGTTTTGATCATGTGAGCAACCATCTCTCGCCACCGAAAAAGAAATATGCAGAGATGTTTCATGAGATAGTAAAGGAATTGGGCGATTACCTGGACAAAATTGCCGAGTCCGTCAGCCAACTCTCTTTTAGCAACGCGGTGCAGGTGGAGGAACGTCAGGTCAAACTCGTGACGTTTATCAATAATTCAATAGATGAACTAATCAAGGATATTCAAAAAGACGATGTGGGTAACCGTATGGGGTTCCTTCAGACCAGGCTTTTCCTGGAAATGAAGGATATCATTTCGAATGCCCACCGGATTTATGTGCTGTACTATGATTTTTCGAAGCAAGGAATAAAATAGGACCCATTGCACCATCTGGGTGAATTCCGGTAGAAGGCTGCGGGATTCGCCAATAGAGGGCGTCTGATCCTAAGCTATCTTGTGAAAAAAGGCGTTCTTACTTCTTCATTGACCGCCATCAAGGTATTGTTAAAAATCCAAGAAATTGACAACCTGTAGACTCGCTGGGATTTGTGAGGCCTGCTGTTACTTGTCACTTGGGGGTCAATGCCGTATCCGTTTACGCCTTGGGTTTAGCGGTTGCCGACTGCTTATCCGGAAAATTCAAACAAACGATAGCCACAATCTTTCCTTATTAATTCTGAAAAAGTGCTGACTTTAGGTGACTTTTCACCTTATTGGGGGTTAATCCAATCACCTTATAAACAAAAGCGAGTTTTTTCGTCTAAAAAATTATGATTTCTTGTTTAGAAATGAACAAAAACTTTAATTTTGGCCACTTCAAGACTTAGACTTAAACCTTAAACCATGAAAAAACAATTCGCTATTCTCGCTTTCGTAGGGTTTATCCTGTGCGGGGCCGTCGCCACGCTGGCACAAGAGGCAACTACAGACACTATGAAAGTACAACCTACAACCACGGAAGCTGCC
>JAYWDP010000407.1:0-25324 GCA_043779775.1 Cyclobacteriaceae bacterium | reverse complement strand
TTGTATGCCAATGCATTAAAAAATCAAACGCCCGAAACACCCAATGTTTTGGGCATCTACCTCCTGGGGAAAGTTATTCAGGACTTCCTTCGAAAAGGAATTATTTCCATTAGAAAGGAAACGGAATACAAGGCGGCCATCCTGTACCAAGCCCTCGAAGCACATTCTGCCATCAAGCCCTTTGTGCTTGACAAAAGAGACCGGTCCAAAACAGTTATAGTCGCAGGCTGCGGTGACCGAACCGAAGAATTGTCCTCTTACTTAATGGACCGCGGCTTCAGTCCGGGCGAAGGATATGGAGAATTTAAAAGGCAACACCTGCGATTTGCTAATTTTCCTACACATTCAAAAGAACAATTTGAATCTTTGTCGGATGTGCTATCAACATTCAAATGATGTTATTTTAAACCAATACAAGGTATTATAGCCTAAGTAAACGAATCTGATAAACGGTTTGGACAATCAGGAGCTCTTAATAAAAATCCGTAACCCGGAGACACGGAATTACGGATTCAATATGCTGGTGCGATCGTATCAGCAAAAGGTGTATTGGCTCATACGTAAAATGGTAATCGACCATGATGACGCAGACGATCTCACGCAGGAAGTGTTCATTAAAATCCATAAATCCATCGATGGCTTTCGGGAAGACTCCCAACTCTATACCTGGATCTACCGCATCGCTACCAACGAGTGCCTTACCTTCCTGAACAAAAAGAGAAAGCGTTTTTTTCTTCCCATCGAAGATATCGGAAACGAACTATCTGCAAAGATTGACGCCATGCCTTCTCTGGATGGCGATGAAATCCAAATGAAGCTCCAAAAAGCATTACTAACCCTGCCCGACAAACAACGATTAGTCTTTAACCTGAAATATTATGAAGAAATGCCCTATGAAGAAATGGCCTCCGTAACCGGTACCTCCGAAGGGGCCTTGAAGGCAAGCTATCATCACGCGGTGAAGAAAATCGAGGAATTTTTAAGGAATGGTTAAACTTTTATGAACTTCCGTAGTCGAAGGTAAAAGAAATGAAAAATCTAGAAGACATACCGAAAAAGAACGTTTTTGATGTTCCTGAAGGCTATTTTGACCGACTGCCTGGGATCATTCAAGCACGTGTGGCCAGCAACCAAGGGGAATCTCTCTGGACACCCTACCTCCGCTATAGCCTGAAGTATGCCCTTCCCGTAATGGCGATCGTCATCGTCTCATTCTTTTTTTGGACAAAACCTGCGGGCCAGTCTGCGGAAGATCTTCTTGCCTCTGTGGACTCTGGCAGCCTGGTAGCTTTTCTGGAAGACAGCGATATTAGTTCGGACGACTTGCTTGAAAGCATTAACTTAAATCGTGAAGAGGCCGACGCCATCCAGAATGATTCCATAGAGGAACTTCAGGTCGATGAAGATGATATCAAAAAATTAACAGACGAATTTGGGGTTGATTATTTTTAATGTGTTATGAAGAAATATAAAAATATATGGATTGCGTTTTTCCTTCTGGGGCTCACCCCGGCTTCTTTCGCTCAGGAGGAGAACTTGCCGCAGCAACAAACCATTGACCCAAAGGCCCGAGAAAAAGTGGAAGCCGCAAGGATCGCACTCATCACCAATCGCCTGGGCTTGTCCCCTGACCAAGCGGAGAGATTCTGGCCTATCTACCGAGAGTTTTCACAAAAGCGTGGAGAAATCCGTCAGGAGTTCCGCATTCGTCAGCAAGGGCTTGATCCCCATAACCCCGATCCAAAAAAACAACAGGAACTTGTCAACTTTGGCCTTCAGCTAAAGCAGAAAGACCTTGATCTTGAAAAAGACTACTCAGGCCGCATCATGCAGGTAATAAGTGCCCAGCAATTGTTAAGTTTACGAAAGGCCGAGCAGGATTTCAGACAATTAATTCTTAATCAATTGCAACAACGGAGAGCGTTACAACAGCGTAAAGAAATATTCAGAGACAAAAACCAGCGGTTGCGACCAAATAAACAATGATGTGACTCCGCTTGAAAAAACTCCTGGCGATTTTAGTCTTTTTGTTTTCACTAGGGTCGGCTTTTGCCCAAAAACAAGCTGCAGATTCTTTGGCTATAACCAGAGATTCTTTGTCTTTGGTACTTGACAATATCTTCACCCACCAGGATTCCCTTGACATCTTCGAACTGATCGACAGCCTTCTCAAAATGGAACCAGAGAAAGGTCCCTCTCAGCTTGCCGTACGGTTAGGTTATAACAGCAACATCGTCGCCGATAACAGGACGTTCAACATCGAGCAGTTTGGCCTGGCACCCGGCATCTCCTATTATCACAAATCAGGAGCGTACGCAGATATAACAAGTTATTGGAGTAAGGAGTACCAACCTAACTTATATCTGAGCGTCGCCTCCGGAGGCTACCTTCATGCTTTCGGTAAATTCTACACAATGTTGGCCGAATACAGTCACTACTTTTATTATCAATCCGCCGACAGCACTGTATCTGTTCCTTATACCAACAATGTCGGCATTACCAATTACTTTGAATTCAAACACGTTGTTCTCAGGCTGGACTACTACTTTTATTTTGGGGACAAGACAGCACACCGCATCATGCCTAGCCTCGGCGTAAATCTGGTGAAACGCAAATGGGCAGGCTTTGATCGCATCAGCTTTTACCCCAATGTAAGTGTCTTATTCGGCAGTGAACAAATAATAACTTATGAATTTTATCCCAATCTTCTGTTACGCTACATTTACAATCAGACACATACACCGAAGCTGCCGTATTACTATGAGATTAACAATACGGCGTTTGGTGTGATGAATTATTCCTTTTCTGCACCGATTAGTATCACAAAGAAATACTGGACCTTGCTTCTTAACTACACCTACAACATTCCAAAGTCCCTTCCTGGAGAAGATCTGAGCCTCCAAAACAGCGGCTACCTATCATTTTCCATTACACGTTACATCACCTTTAAGCAGGCCAAATAAGATCGCTTTGCTTCCAGTCAGGGTTTTGATATTTTTCCCAATGCAAATCATTATGAAAAACCCTACCCTAAGGCTCCTCCTGATATCGTTTGTCCTTTTGCACGGAATGTGTTTCGGACAGGATTACCGTTGGCAGCAACGTGTGGAATATTCCATGAACGTGAGTTTGGATGTAAAATCACACCGGGTCACGGGCACACAAAAGCTAATCTATTTTAATAATTCTCCGGATACCCTTTCAAAAGTCTTTTATCATCTTTATTTCAACGCTTTTCAGCCTGGCAGCATGATGGATGTAAGGTCGAGAAATATAAGCGACCCTGATGCAAGGGTGACCGACAGGATATCCAAACTCAATGACGCTGAAGTGGGCTACCAGCATGTTTTATCCCTATTTCAGGATGGCAAGGAAACAGCCACCCATGTCAACGGCACCATTCTGGAAGTAACCCTGGCCAAGCCGCTATTGCCCAGAACCAAAACCGTGTTGGAAATGAAATTTGAATCGCAGGTGCCGCTACAAATCAGACGTTCTGGCTATAACAATAAAGAAGGCATCGCATTTTCAATGACCCAATGGTATCCTAAAATAGCGGAATATGATTTTCAGGGATGGCATGCCTACCAGTATGTGGCCAGGGAATTTCACGGCGTGTGGGGAAATTTTGATGTAAAGATCACCCTGGATCCCACGTACGTAGTAGCAGCAACGGGCACTTTGCAGAATCCTGAGAAGATCGGCTACGGTTATGAAAAAGGAAACATGAAAGTTGCAAGACCCGCCGGCGATCTTACCTGGCACTTCACAGCCAAAGATGTTATTGATTTTGCCTGGACCGCTGATCCGGACTACACCCATGATAGAGCACAGGTACCCAACGGCCCTGAACTGCATTTCTTCTATCAAAAAAATGAAAAGACGATTGATACCTGGAAGAAAATGGAGGAGTATGCGGTAAAGACTTTTGAATACTTGAATTCACATTTTGGGAAATACCCCTTTGACACCTACTCCATAATCCAGGGTGGTGATGGTGCAATGGAATACCCCATGTGCACCTTGATAATGGGAGAAAGAGCTGGGTCCATTGCCCATGAGGTAGCGCACAGTTGGTACCAGATGACGCTTGCCTCCAACGAATCGCTGTATGCCTGGATGGATGAAGGATTTGCAGACTTCGCCAGCAACGAAGTCAGGGCCTCATTTTTGCCACCTGAAAATCCGCATACAGTAAGTTACAGGCAGTACTTTTTGTTGGTCGCCAGCGGAATCCAGGAGCCCGCCAGCCAGGCTTCCGATCACTTTTCAACCAACCGCGCCTATTCCACGGCTGCCTATTCCATGGGTGCAATTTTTCTGAATCAATTAAAATACCTTATCGGAGAAGAAAATTTCTACAAAGGAATGATCCGATATTATAACACCTGGAGGATGAGACATCCGGAACCCAATGACTTTGTCCGTGTCATGGAGAAGACTTCAGGGTTGCAACTTCATTGGTACCTGCGCTACTGGATTGGCACGACAAAAAAGATCGATTATGGCATCGACTCAGTTATGGAACACGAAAGCATCACTTCCATTACACTGGAGCGAGTCGGTGAGTTTCCCATGCCCATTGACCTGGTGGCAACTTACGCCGATGGTACCCAGGAATTGTTTTATATCTCCATGAATGAACTCATGGGCAATAAGCCAGCAGAACATAAATCGCTCAAACGAACAGAACTCATGACCTGGCCCTGGGTGAATCCTTCATATACATTTACGATCCCCAGGCCTTTAGCCCAGATTGTAAGTCTGGAAATAGACCCCAGCCAGCGCATGGCCGACGTTAATCCGAATAATAATAAGTGGACCTCAAATAAAAAATAGGATAGGAATAGGCTGCAGTTAATGGATAATTATTTTATCAGCTTACCATTCTTATCGAATGTAATCGCAAAAAGCTCTCCCGCAGGGTTCCTTGTTTTAACAGAAAATTCTGAGGTCTCAGCTGAAAAATTTATTTCTTCCGGCAACTGACTGAACGCATAGTTTATACTCCAGGCCAGTCCATCCGTTCGGTAAATTTTGACCATGGTAGCCGGGTAATTTTCATTAATCTTAGCTTCTGAATATAACACTATAAAGTATACCTGGCCTTTTTCATCTTGCGTATGCAAGGCTTTTGTAAAGGAAAGGTTACGCTTCTTAAACACCTGTTGATCAACTATATAAGATGCTTTTACTTCAGGTTTGCGTGAGGGTGCAATGGTATAAAAGTATCCAGTTGGAAGGGAATCTGAATAATGTAGCCCGGTTGCAAAATTCTCTTCCTTCAACAAAATGGGTTTAAACTGACTGGCGGCAGATACCTCGTTAAATAGTGGGATAGAGTCGGATCCATCAATAATCCATCGCAGGGAAGCCGTCTTCCGATTCAATTCACTTTCCTTCCGGCTTACTTCACGGACGCCAAATTCATGGGTTGTCTTGATGAGGCTCGACAATACAGCCGTTGTGCCATAGGCCGTAGCCACAAAGTGTTTATAATTTTCTGTCTCCTCAGTGAGATTGCGGTTTGTCAGCAAGCCTCCAAGACTATCAATTTTCTTGGCGATTTGAAGTTCAGTCCGGAGGGCCTTTATTTGCATTAACAGGTTGAGAGAATCCCTGATGGGCCGGTCTTCAACAATCTGCGAGCCATAGACCAATTCAGCAAGCTTCAACTCGAAAATTTTCACCGGTAGCGGTTGAGGGTCAATTTTCAGCAACAAGGGAAAAGTCTTTGCCTGCACCGTAACCAGCTGGTCCCGTACAGAAACAGAATCTTTTTTTATTTTTTGAAGCAAATTGTTGATTTCCCTATCGTGGGCAACCAATTGATCGTTTAAAGGTCTGATTTCCTTTTCAATAGTCTCCGAACTGCTAATGGCCCAGCGTTTATAATCCCATAACGTTAAGTCATCTTTGTAAAAATCTGTTTCAGTGTCACCATCCTTTTTGAAGTCCCCTATCTCCCTGGGATCGATATCCTGATTATACCCCGTCTTCCCATACGTTTTGGACGTTGCCCGATAGTCGTTGAAACTAATATGAGCGGAATCATATAATCGAGCCAACTGATTAAGGTCATCCATCAACTTATCATCGGCCCTGAGATAAAACTCTTTCAAGCCTGGAAAAGTCTTCTGAATTATAAGAAATAATTCACGGGCCCGATCGTAGTACACTTTAGATGTGATAAATTGAGATTTTAGTGAGGTTAATATCGGAATCTTTTCCTTGATCTTAGACCTGTTCTCCATGTCGAGCAGCACATCAGATAATTTTACTCCGAATTTACCCGTCCGCAAATCTCTCCGGTTATACATTTGATAATATTCTTCGTTGCGACCGACTTCTTTCTCTGTCATCCCTTTATTGGCCTTCGCATAAAAATAAACGGCCGAGTCAATTTGTGACGAAAGGAGCTCCGTTTGCCTTAAAACATCAAGTTTGGTTGTTTTCTCCTGATAAATCAGACCCATATAGAGGTAAGCATTGGGATTGTCATCATTGTCCCTCAGGTATCTTTTAAGGTAGGGCTCTGCCTGCTCAAACTGCTTTGCATTGAGTAAGACAAACAGCTCCTTGTATTTGATTTTCTGACCGAAAGCCACAGAAGAAAAACTAATTAGAAGAAAGCAAGTAAAGACTGACTTAATATTCATTTTTGAATTCTAAATTGAGGCAAATTACTCAATTAATAAGATTTGATGAACTACAAAGACCGAACCAAAAAATCAGCCTTGAACATAATCGGCCTAGTGAAACCGCTGGCCATGGCGATAATACTGGTGGCCGTATTGCAAGTATCAGGCTTGATGAATTCCGTTTCTACCTTTGGGTCCTGGGCCCTCCTGGAAGCCGGATTTAAAAATGCCTCCGATGAGGAACTCATGAGTAATGAGGACTTTGATTATCAATTCACTATAAAAGACCTTCAGGAAACCAAAATCTCTTTTGATCAGTATAAAGGCAAAGTCATTTTTCTTAACCTGTGGGCCACCTGGTGCAGACCCTGTCGAGCCGAAATGCCCGGCATTCAGAAACTCTATGAAAAAGTGGACAAGGACAAAGTCACATTTATCATGCTTTCGATAGACCCCGACAGTGATAAAAGAAACGTATCGGACTATCTTCAGAATAAAGCATTCACTTTTCCTGCTTTTATGCCCTCCGGATACTTGCCTGATCAGCTAAAAGTTCCTTCCATACCCACCACTTTTGTGATTTCCAAAGAAGGAAAAATTGTTAAAAAAGAGGTAGGTAGCATGCGATACGATACACCCAAGTTTCAGAAATTTTTGGAGGAATTGAGTCAATGATCTTAACTTGATAAAATGATATTTAGTCTGCAAAACAAATTAGCCATTGTTACCGGTGGCGGAAGTGGCATCGGCAAGGCCATCTGCGAATGTTTTGCCGAACAAGGTGCCATTGTGTGCATTTTGGACATCCAGGAATCCGGAGGCCTTGCGGCCGAAGCAGAAATTAAATCCAAGGGAGGACGCGCAACATATTTCCGCTGCGATGTAGCCAACCAAACCGAAGTCATTTCGATCTTTCAACAAATAACAAAAACTTTTGAGAAGATCGACCTACTCGTTAACTGCGCCGGAGTCGCCCACATTGCAAACCTCGAAGCCACAACCGAAGCCGACTTTGACAAGATCTTCAGAATAAATGTGAAAGGCATGTACAATACCATGATGGCCTCCATCCATCAAATGAAGAAACAACACAAAGGAGTGATCCTGAATATGGCATCGGTGGCATCTACCGTCGGGGTGCCTGAACGCTTTTCGTACAGTATGAGTAAAGGTGCCGTTATTGGTATGACCTTATCGGTGGCAAGAGATTATATCAATGAAGGCATTCGGTGCAATTGCATTTCTCCAGCCCGTGTTCATACGCCATTTGTGGACGGATTTATCAGTGCAAATTATGCCGGTAAGGAAAAGGAAATGTTTGAGAAACTTTCAAAGACACAACCCATCGGCAGGATGGCAAAGCCTGAAGAAATCGCCTACCTGGCATTGTATCTATGCTCTGAAGAAGCCGCTTTTGTAACGGGTTGCGACTACCCCATTGACGGCGGATTTATTCATCTTAATAATTAAAGGTGGCAACCATTGAATTAAATTGATTCTATATGAAATTACTTCGCATCGGTGAGTCAGGAAAAGAGCGACCTGCTATTATCCTCAATGGAAAAATGTGGGACGTGTCTTCGATGGGAGAAGATTATGGTGAGAAATTTTTTGAAAGCGGTGGTATCGAAAGGCTAAGAAAGTGGGTGGATCAGAATAAATCAACTCTGTCAGAAATAACTGGCCCTCAGCGGTTTGGGCCACCATTTCAACGACCTTCCAAAATAATCTGCATCGGCCTTAACTATGCCGATCATGCACGCGAAGCAAATATGGAACTACCAAAAGAACCCGTGATATTTTTTAAATCCACCTCTGCATTGACCGGCCCAAATGATACACTCATCATTCCAAGAAATAGCAAAAAGACCGATTGGGAAGTTGAACTGGCGGTGATAGTCGGAAAACGTGCATCCTACATTTCCGAACAACAAGCCCACGATCACATTGCAGGATACTGCCTGCACAATGATTACAGTGAACGTGAGTTTCAACTTGAGCGAGGCGGTCAGTGGGTGAAAGGTAAGAGTTGTGACTCCTTTGCCCCGATGGGGCCTTATTTGCTAACACCCGACGAAATACCTGATGTCAACCAATTAAAGATGTGGCTTTCCGTCAACGGTACGGTCATGCAGAATAGCAGTACGCAACAACTGGTTTTTAAAATCCCTTTTATCATCAGCTACGTGAGTCAGTTCATGACTTTATTGCCAGGTGATGTCATATCAACAGGAACACCGTCGGGTGTCGGGATGGGAATGAAACCCCCACAATATTTAAAGCAAGGCGATGTGGTTGAGTTAGGAATCGAAGGCTTGGGAGAACAACGACAACAAGCCATCTGAATACCGCTCCTGCATGACCATTGACGCTCATCAGCACTTTTGGAAATACAGGCCTCAAAGGGACACCTGGATTACGGAGGAAATGGAAACCATCCGTAAAGATTTCCTCCCTGAAAATCTGCAGGATCTTTTACATCAGAATAAAATAGAAGGATGTGTCACCGTTCAGGTAGATCAATCAGAAAAGGAAACGGATTTTCTTATCCAGTGTGCCCGTAATCACTCCTTCATCAAGGGTATTGTTGGATGGACTGACCTTCGGTCCACGGGAGTACAGGCGAGGCTGGAATACTACTACCAATTTAGTGAAGTGAAAGGCTTCCGGCATATTGTACAATCCGAACCGGAGGGTTTCTTGTCGCGTCCGGACTTTTGCCGCGGCGTGGCCCTTTTGGAGCAGTATGATTTCACGTATGACATCCTCGCCTACCCTAAACAACTACCTTCTGTCCTCTCCTTCATTAAAAAATTTCCGAATCAGAAATTTGTAATTGACCACCTGGCAAAGCCCTTCATCCGTCAACATCAGATCAAACCCTGGAAGCAGCACATCCAGCAAATTGCCATGCATGAAAATGTGTTTTGCAAGATCTCAGGCATGGTGACGGAGGCGGATTGGAAAAGCTGGAAAGCGACTGACTTCTCGCCCTACATGGAAACGATCTGGGAATCCTTTGGCCCGAAACGGGTACTGTATGGTTCCGATTGGCCCGTATGCCTGCTCGCCGCCACTTATGAAAAGCAGTTTGAAATCGTCAGACAATTTATAAGCCCATTTTCACCCGCAGAAAAGAAAGGCATTCTCGGTGAAAATGCTACCAGATTTTATCATCTTTAATCTCTTTCAAAATTATCCTATGGACCTTCACCTAAAAGATAAAGTCATCGTTATTTCCGGGGGTGCCAAAGGCATTGGAAAATCCATCAGCACACTATTGACCCAGGAGGACGCCATCCCAGTGCTGCTCGATAAAGACGAGGCTGCAGGTGATAGTTTTGTTAAACAATTTCCCCGTTCTCATTTTATCTCCCTGGATCTCAATGATGCTTTTGCCTGTAAGAAGGCCATCGAGGCAACGGAGAAAAAATTTGGTCACATCGATGGCCTGGTCAATAATGCAGGCTTCAATGACGACATCGGGTTGGAAAAAGGCACCCCGCAGAAATTTATTCAGTCCCTGAACAGCAACACAGGGCATTTTTATTATCTGGCCCATTACTGCCTATCCGCTCTAAAAAAATCAAAAGGCGGCATCATCAACATCGCATCCAAGGTTGCTGTCACTGGTCAGGGCAATACCTCTGGTTACGCTGCAGCGAAAGGAGCGATTCTCGCACTGACTCGCGAATGGGCCGTCGAACTCCTTCCCTTCTCCATTCGTGTGAATGCCGTTGTGCCTGCACAGGTTCTGACACCACTTTATGAATACTGGCTGAGTACTTACCCTGATCCTGAAAAGAAAAAAAAGGAGATTACCGATATGATTCCCCTCGGCGCCAGGATGACTTCGGCAGATGAAATAGCCAATACCGTCGTGTTTTTATTATCCGATCGCTCAAGCCATACCACCGGTGAGTGGGTCTATGTCGACGGAGGTTATGTCCACCTTAACAGGGTCCTTTCTTAATTCGAAATATGGCAATAGTCACAACGGAAGCACCCAAACTTTCATCTGAACAGGCGGGGAAGACCTATTTGATTCCGTTTATTCTGGTCACCAGTTTATTTTTTCTCTGGGGAATTGCCAACAGCCTGAATGGTACACTCATTAAACATTTTCAGACCGCCCTGCAACTGACCCGCGCGCAGGCTGGCATTGTTGACTCCGCTTTTTACATTGGATACTTTGTCATGGCCATCCCGGCAGGGTTTGTTCTAAACAGGATAGGTTATAAAAAAGGAATCATCATCGGGCTACTGTTATTTTCTCTTGGTGCAGCTCTCTTTTACCCCGCTGCAGAACTTAGGGTGTACGGATTTTTTCTCACAGCCTTATTTATAATTGCCTGCGGTCTGGGGTTTCTTGAAACGGCAGCGAATCCCTATGTCACTGTGCTTGGTGATCCTGCCGGGGCCGAACGCAGAATTAATTTTTCTCAATCCTTTAACGGACTTAGCACCGTCCTGGGACCGGTTATTGGCAGTCTGTTTATATTTTCATCATCGGAGCACACCAATGATTCTCTGGGAGCAATGACCCTTCAACAGGCGGAGTCTATCAGAATCGCTGAGGCCTATTCTGTTCAATTGCCTTATTTGGTCCTTGCCGCTGTTGTCTTAATCATAGCCGTCCTGTTTTCACTGGTAAAAATGCCGGAAATCTCAACACCGTCGGAATCTACGGCGACCATGAAAGGGATTTTCAAACACAAGCACCTGGTATTCGGAATTATTGCTCAGTTTTTTTATGTGGGGGCTCAGGCTTCACTGTGGGGATACTTTGTCGACCTCAAACTGCATATGGCCCATGATGAAAATCTTGGCATTGTAAAAATGATTTATCGAATAACAGAAGGAATGTCAGCCACTCAGATTGCGAGTTATCATGCTTCCTTTGCCTTCATTTTATTCATGCTGGGAAGATTTGTAGGAACCTGGCTTCTTATAAAATTCAAAGCGAATAATTTACTTAGCTTTTATGCCATCGTCTGTCTATCCCTCATTGGATTTGCCTGGTTTTCCAGCGGTATTAGTGCTGTAATTGCTATCTCAATGACTTACTTCTTCATGTCTATCATGTTTCCAACGATTTTTTCATTGTCAATAAAAAATCTTGGCGCTCAAGTAAAGCTTGGCTCATCTTTAGTCATCATGGCCATTGTCGGCGGGGCTGTGCTTCCTCCCCTCACCGGCCTGATTTCATCGGGTGGAATGCAAAACGCGTTGATAGTGCCTTGGGTATCCTTTTTATTTATTCTTTATTTTGGTGTACGGGGATATCGGATACAATCTATTTAAATTTTAATTTCAATCTATCATGATAATCTCAATTCCTGTTTAAAATGCCCGAAATAACATTCGACCCCGCTGGGGTCGTAAATATGGAAATATTGCTATACTACAAACATGTGACCCCGATGGGGTCATTGCACAATGAACAATTTGGAAGGGATTAACATTTATAGAAAATCGATATCATCAACAATTCGGCGCCTCAAGGAGGAGAACATTATTCAGACAAACACAATGTGAATATTTTGGAGAGCCCCATTTAACATTTATCATTTATAATTTAACATTTAAAAATGCGTCACTGTTTCGCACTCGACCTCAAAGATGATCCGGCGCTCATTGAAGCCTACGAGGCGCATCACAAAAACGTCTGGCCTGAAATTATTAAAAGCATTAAGGATGCGGGCATTGAGAACATGGAGATCTACAGGGCCGGCAACAGACTTTTCATGATCATGGAAGTAAACGAAAAATTTTCACTCGAAAAAAAGAAGGCCGCAGATCTGAAAAACCCGCAAGTGCAAGAATGGGAAAAACTCATGTGGCAATATCAGCGGGCTTTGCCTCACGCAAATCAGGGAGAAAAGTGGATGTTAATGGATAAGATATTCAGCCTATGAGTTTAAAATATGTAAAATTTCCTTCCGAAGTTCTCAAAGATTTTTCGAAAGAGGTCTTCATCCATTTCGGTGTGCCGAATGAAGAGGCAGAAACAGCCGCTAGTGTTTTGGATCTGGCTGATTTGCGTGGGATTGACTCCCATGGAGTTGCCAGGCTCCACACTTACTTTGAAATGCTCACTTTGAAGCGTATTAATCCAACGCCAAATGTTAAAATAGTCCGCGAACGCAAAAGCGTTTGTACCGTGGACGGAGATAACGGTCTGGGCTTAGTCGTGGGTCCGAAGGCCAATGAGATCGCCATGGACAAGGCATCCCAGTTTGGATCTGGCTGGGTGAGCGTCTGTAACACCAATCACTATGGCATCGCCTCCTACTACTCGTTGAAAGCCCTGGATCGCGATATGCTGGGATGGTCGATGACCAACTCTACGGCATTAGTGGCGCCAATATGGGGTACAGAGCGCATGCTGGGTACCAACCCGATATCCATTGCCTTTCCGGGATTGAAAAATCCTCCCATCGTCATTGATCTGGCAACCAGCGCGGCAGCCTATGGTAAAATAGAAATCGCAAAAAGAAAAATGAGCCTGGTCCCGAGAGGATGGATCATCAATCAAGAAGGTCAGATGACCACCAACCCGGATGACATGATCAACGGAGGTGCTTTGTTGCCGCTGGGATCAGAACGGGAAATTGGGGGCCACAAAGGCTATTGTCTTTCCGCGATGGTCGATATTCTCACGAGCGTGCTGAGCGGCGCCAACTGGGGACCCTTCGCTCCTCCTTTTGCGTTGAGACAGGAAATTCCCTCTCGCAGTGTGGGCAAAGGCATCGGGCATTTTTTCGGCGCTATGGAAATTGACGGATTCATGGACGTGAATGAATTTAAAAAACGAATTGATGAGTGGATTGAAGTTTTTCGCAATACAAAACCCGTTCAGGGAACGCCCGGTGTTTTAATTCCCGGAGATCCGGAACACCGGGAAGAAGCTATTCGCAGGAAAGAAGGAGTTCCTATTATCAGTGCAGTGGTGGATGACTTAAAGGATATTTCGAAGCAGACTGGAATTCCATTACAGATTCCTTAATTGTTGTTAGTTTCCGTATTGAAATGACTAAGAACTAACAACTATTAACCAACAACTAATAAGAATAGACTGTAAAAGGGAATATCTTTTTTGCCAGGTAGGATGACAAATAGGACGTAATCAAAATGGGTATGAAAAGCTCATAACTTCCTGTGATACTCATCACCAGAAAAGACGCCGTCAAAGGTGCGTGCAGGCTTCCGCTGAGTATGGCGGCCATTCCAACAATGATGAAGTTTACTTCTATCACTGACCCGCCGAAATAGTTAACGCCTTGTGCCAATAAAAATCCTGCCACCGCCCCCAGGAAAAGCGAAGGTGCAAATACACCGCCGTCACCCCCTGAAGCCAACGTGATTGAAGTGGCCATCGGCTTAAGAACCAATAGAAATGCCAGCAACAATATTCCTGAGATGTTTGAAAGGCCTCCGAAAGGAATTTTATTATTTAACAGGTCCTCGATTACTGCATAACCTTCCCCGTATAACGGAACAAACAAAATGATTATGATCCCCAACAGCATTCCACCTATTAAAATTTTACCGTTGTCTCCAAGTCGCGAATTAAAAACCGCTTTCGATTTAATGACACCCTTAGTGAGCATCACAGAGCATACCGCGGCTACCAACGATAGAATCCCATAAAATGGCAGTGCTTGCCACCGCCAGCCGTTAAGACTCGGGTGGAAAAGGGTTTCGCTGCTAATCGAATATCGCACGGCAAAAGCGGTGAATGCGGCCAATGCCGCAATCGCAATCAGTTCCCATGAGAAACCAACCATCAACACCTCCATTGCAAAAAATATTCCTGCAAGGGGGCTTTTAAAAAGTCCTGCAATACCGGCAGCCGCACCTGCAACAATCAGCAGTCGTTTGAATTCAAGACTAAATCCCTTGTATCTGCCGGCTAAGGATCCCCCTGCGGCGGATGCCACGACCGTAGAAACTTCAATCCCTGTCGAACCTCCAAACACAATCGTAATAAATCCAGTAAGAAAATGCACAATCGCTTTTATGGGGCTTAAAGTCTGGGTGGGTTCTCTCAAAGAATTCAGAATTTCTCTTAACCCGCTGATAGGCGTATTGAATGCTTTCTTGATTAAGGCAATGAAGAATAATCCTGCAAGAGGCGCAATCAGTAACAGCCAAATGAAATGTTCCTGAATAAAATGAAAAAGTAATCTTTCTGACCCTTCCGCCGTTGTTTTCAGACCCCAGGCAAAGAGTGCGCAAAATATTCCTAGTCCAATGGCAGCGGCAGCCTTTAAAAATGTTGTAGTTACGTGCTTTTGCATGACGACAATGGAATAGCACGTATTAGAGCAATTTACTTCTTGAGAGTCACCTGAGAAATTGAAAAATTACTGTGCCTGGTATGAATACAGCTTCACCTTCACCTTTTCCATTCCGGTAGTTGCTTTCTCACGGATGAAATGAATATTTACATCCGATCGAAACTCAGGAGATCCGGGGTCGACAATAAATTTCGGTACGTCCCTGCCTACATAATCAATTAACCCAGCTGCCGGATAGACTACCAATGATGTGCCCACTACCAAAAAAATTTCTGCCTGTGCTGCGATCTTCGCCGCGACTTCCATCATCGGCACCATCTCACCAAACCAGACAATATTGGGTCGGAGCTGAGAACCCTTTTCACAAAGGTCTCCTAGTTTTAATTCCAATCCCGGGATCGGATAAATCAGATTTTCGTCCAGGGTACTCCGGGATTCAAACAAACTTCCATGAAGATGAATCACATGGCTGGAGCCAGCCCTTTCATGCAGATTATCAACATTTTGCGTGACAACCGTCACCTCAAAATCTTTCTCCAGTTCCGCCAGGATTTCATGACCCCGGTTCGGTTTTACATCCAGTGCCTTCTTCCTCCGCTGGTTGTAAAAATCCAACACCATCTCTCGATTTTTCCTCCACCCTTCCGGCGTAGCAACCTCCTCAACTTTATATCCTTCCCACAATCCGCCTGAGTCCCTGAAAGTAGCAATGCCACTTTCAGCGCTGATACCTGCACCGGTGAGGACGACGATACGCTTCATGATAAATTAGTTGATGGTTGTTCGTTGTTCGTGTCCTTATAGCCTACACCGATCACCTAATAAGTTTAGTTGTAAAATGTTGTATTACGACCAACGATCAACTAACAACGATCAACTATTTACGACGCTTTACGCTTAAAAAATCTCCCCTTCTTCTCTGGCGCATTTTCCGCAAGGGAAACACATTCTTCCAGTGTTAGTTCAGCAGGTTCTCTTCCTTTCGGAATTTTTACGTTCTTTTTCCCTGCTTTGATATAGGGACCATAACGACCGTTCAGGATCAGAATATCGGGATTGCTTTCAAAAAGTTTGATGGTTTTGTTGGCATCTGAAACGCGCTTGGCCTCAATCAATTCAACGGCCCGCTCAGGCGTAATCTTATATGGATCTTCCTCCTTCGGGATGGAAACGAATTTCTTATCATGTACAACATAAGGACCAAACCTTCCAATGTTGGCGGCCACAGGTTTATCTTCAAACATCCCCAAATCGCGGGGCATCTTCATCACTTCCAATGCTTCCTCGAGTGTTATGCTTTCAATAAACTGTCCGGGACGCAGGCCCGCAAACTTTGGTTTGATAGTATTTCCGCCATCCTCAACGTTCTCACCAATCTGAACATACGCACCCCATTTCCCCAACTTCGCATAAACATTCTTGCCAGATTTGGGATCGACTCCCAACTCACGACTTTTGTTCAACACAGAGGAACGTTCCACGGACTCAGTTTTCACTACTGTCTTATGAAACGGCCGGTAAAACTGTTCGATCATCTTCTGCCACTGAACTTTGCCATTGGCAATCTCGTCAAACTCCTGTTCTATTTCGGCAGTAAACGAATAATTGGTGATATCTGGAAAATGTTCTACGAGAAAATCATTCACCACCATGGCGATATTAGTTGGGAACAGCTTGTTCTTCTCCGCGCCGGTTATCTCAGATTCCGCTTTGCTAGTGATCTGATCGTTGGCCAGCACATGAACATTATAATTTCTCATAACTCCTTCCCTGGCCTCTTTCACAACATAGCCGCGTTTCTGAATAGTTGAAATCGTAGGGGCATAGGTAGAAGGACGGCCGATACCAAGCTCTTCAAGTTTTTTCACAAGGGTTGGTTCGGTATACCGTGCCGGATGTCTGGAAAAAGTCTGGGTGGCAGAAAGTTCATTCAATTTCAAATCCTGACCCACCGTTAGCGGAGGTAATACCTTGCTGCCGTCCTCTTCACTACTCTCGCTGTCATCCTCATCTTTGGACTCCATGTATACTTTCAAAAAACCTTCGAACTTGATCACTTCTCCTGAAGCTGTCAACGTACGTGGACTTGTTGAAATTTTTATTGTCGCTGTGGTTCGCTCCAGTTCGGCATCTGCCATCTGCGAGGCGATGGCGCGCTTCCAGATCAATTCATAAAGTCTCTGACCTCCCTTATCTGCGCCAGCCTCCATCACTGAAAAGTCAGTGGGCCGGATCGCTTCGTGAGCTTCCTGTGCCCCGGAGGATTTGGTTTTATAACGTCGAGTCTGGATAAATTCCTTTCCGTAGGCGCTTTCAATCTGCCGGGTCGCACCCTGCACCGCTTCATCCGAGAGATTCACAGAATCAGTACGCATATAGGAAATCTTACCAGCCTCATAAAGCTTCTGCGCAACCACCATGGTCTGCAACACGGAGAAGCCAAGCTTGCGGCCGGCTTCCTGTTGTAATGTTGAAGTGGTAAACGGAGGCGACGGAGACTTCTTCGCAGGCTTCTTCTGCAAATCGCCAATAGTAAAGTCTGCACCCTTGCATGATTTCAAAAACTCAAGGGCCTCCTTTTCGTTAGTGAACTTTTCTCCCAATTCAGCAATCAATTGCTTGCCTTTGCCAAGATCAAAAGTTGCCGAAACCCTGTAGGATGATTTCGCTTCAAAACGCTCGATCTCACGCTCTCGTTCCACCACCAAACGAACGGCTACTGATTGCACACGACCTGCAGACAGGCCCGTCTTGATTTTCTTCCAAAGAATCGGAGACAATTCAAACCCCACCAACCGGTCGAGAACGCGTCGTGCCTGCTGCGCATTGACCAGGTCAATGTCAATGCCGCGCGGATTTTCGATGGCGTTGAGAATGGCCTTCTTGGTGATTTCTGTAAAGACAATTCTCCGGCTTTTTTCGTCACTCAAATCCAGCACCTCTTTCAGGTGCCAGGATATGGCCTCTCCTTCACGGTCTTCATCACTCGCCAGATACACCATTTCGGCATCTTCCGCCATCTTCTTTAACTTCGAAATCACGTCCTTCTTTTCAGGACTTACTTCGTAGGTAGGTTTGAAGTTATTTTCAATGTCTATGGCGCCATTACCCTTTGGTAAATCACGAACGTGACCCATGCTCGAGGACACTTTATAATCCTTTCCCAGATAACCTTCAATGGTCTTGGCTTTCGCGGGAGATTCAACTATCACAAGGTTCTTTGCCATTTAAAAAAATTAGGTGCGAAGGCCCCAAATATCACAATTTTTTAAAAAATCAATTTTCGCTGCTAATATTTGCAGCTGATTTTGGCTGATCTACACACCTTTTTTCACCTCCCATGACCAAAGTTATTTTTGTGTTGCGTCATGCGCAAAGCGCTGGTAAACAGAGTGGACAGCAAGATTTTGAGCGCATACTGACTGCTCACGGAGAGTCTGAAGCAAGGAATCTGGGAAAAAAATTAATGCATGCCTCATTCCAGGTGGATTTAATCCTGGCCAGCGCCGCAGCCGGGGTTGTACAGACCGTGGAGCTTTTCAATGAATCCTTACAATTAGCTCCCTCGAATATCCATTTTAAACCACAATTATATGAAGCCCTTATGGCGGATTGGCAGGGTATAATTCATGAATTACCGGAGGAATCTGAAAAGGTCATGATAGCAGGTCATAATCCCTGGTTATCTATGCTGGTCAGTAGCTTTGCGGGAAGTATTGCAGACCTTGCACTGTGTGAATTAATTGGCTTTGAATTTAACACTGATTCCAGGAAGGAATTGAAGCACCCGGGGCGCAAAATTTTGCATATAATTCCTACAATAAATTAAAGCATGACGAAGGAAGAACAAGCAGCTCAATTTGACATCAATGGTCCCGGTATTTCCGGCAAACTTTTTGGATTACCCTTCTCAACGGAAACTGCCAATCTGGTGATACTTCCAGTGCCCTGGGAAGCTACCGTAACTTACCAAACCAACACGGCCAATGCTCCCGATGCAATTCTGAAAGCCTCCCGTCAAATTGATTTTTTTATGAGGGACATCCCAGATGCCTGGAAGCTCGGCGTTTCGATGCATCCCGTCTCCGCCGAGTTAAAGCAAGAAAGCGACCGGCTTAGGGTATTAATCGAACAATATCGAACTCTAAGTGAAGCCGATAAGTCAACCGAAAATTTCATTCCAGCTAAAATCAATGAAGCCTGCGAGAACCTGAACATCTTTATCAAAAAGACATCGCAAAAATATCTGGATGAAGGGAAATTGGTAGGTCTGTTAGGAGGTGATCACAGCACTCCGCTGGGATTGATCCGCACACTGAGTGAAAAACATGACCGCTTTGGGATCTTACAAATTGATGCCCATGCAGACTTGAGAAAAGCATACGAGGGTTTCACCTATTCACACGCTTCGATCCTGTATAATGCATTGAAAATTCCCGCCATCAGCAAGCTGGTACAGGTAGGAATACGTGATTTGTGCGAAGAGGAGCAGCAGATGATGAAACGAGGCATGGGCCGGGTGAAAACTTTTTTTGATGATGATCTCAAATTCAGTTTAGGCAAAGGCAAATCCTGGGAAAATATTTGCGCCGAAATAATCAAAGAACTTCCTGAAAAGGTTTACATCAGCTTTGATATCGACGGACTGGACCCCAAGCTTTGTCCCCATACCGGAACACCGGTCCCGGGAGGCATTGAATTCTATCAAGCCACGACACTGATAAAAGCCCTTGCCGTCAGCGGACGTACCATCATTGGATTTGATCTTTGTGAAGTGGCGCCATATGAGAATGATGAATGGGATGCCAATGTGGGTGCGCGAATCCTCTGGCAACTTTGTAATTGGATGGGCGTTTCCAACAAACTGCTTAAGTATCAAACCTGAGGTTAACCTACTTAGTTGAATCTCAGTTAGGACTAAAGTCCTGTTTACAGTAAGTTTCATTGCCACGGCCTTAAGGCCGTGGCAATGATGTTCACACAAGTGTGCAATGGAAGTGATACACATTGACTTGGCGATGTTGCATTTTTATCTTTGTATTCCTTTGCGACCTTTGCGTCTTAGCGTGAAATTGTATTTGTCTACTTTATTTGAGTGACTCTTTGCTGAAGTAATTTTCCTATTTTGCCTACTTAACAAGTTCTCGATGAGTAAACTTATCAGTGACATCGCCACC
The DNA here is from genome assembly GCA_043779775.1 of Cyclobacteriaceae bacterium. Lineage (GTDB taxonomy): Bacteria > Bacteroidota > Bacteroidia > Cytophagales > Cyclobacteriaceae > ELB16-189. The sequence continues at coordinate 5,203 of JAYWDP010000407.1, read as the reverse complement.
GGTGTATGGACTCCCATTTTGTTTTTACTCATCTTCGGCGGGCTTTTTTTCTTCTTTTATTCCCGGTTTATTCATTATCGATACTTCACGCATTGCATTGCCATTCTCCGTGGCAAGTACCACAATCCAAATGATCCCGGTCAGATAAGTCCGTACGAAGCGCTTTCGACAGCCCTGGCATCAACCGTGGGAATGGGAAACATTGCGGGCGTTGCGGCAGCCATCAGCATCGGCGGACCCGGTGCGCTGTTCTGGATGTGGGTCACCGCTTTTGTCGGCATGTCCACCAATTTTTTTACCAGCACCTTGTCGGTGATGTATCGTGGCACAGATTCCAATGGCGTCATTCAGGGCGGCCCGATGTACGTCATCCGCGAAGCACTCGGCAAACCTTGGCAACCTCTGGCAGTATTATTCTGCCTGTGCTGTATGGTGGGCTGTCTTCCGATTTTCCAGGCCAACCAACTGACACAAGCGATTATTGATATCGGAGTATCTTCCGAAGAAGCAAAGTCCTTGTCCTTTTCTTTTTTGGGATTTGAAATCAACACATTGAAATTCATTATCGGTACGGTGTTGATGATCATTTCGGGAATTGTCATCATCGGCGGCATCCAGCGCATAGGAAGCTGGGCTGGAAAAATGGTACCGCTGATGATTATTATTTATTTCTTTTCCGTCATTGCGATTCTGATTGTCAACTATGATAAAGTTCCCGAATATCTATGGATGATCATCTCCGATGCATTTGCTGCCAATCACTTTCACGGTCAGCCTGCCCTGGGAGGCGTAGTGGGCGGATTGATCGTGGCCGGAGTACGCAGGGCTTCGTTTTCGAATGAAGCCGGCATCGGCACCGCACCGATGGCATTGGGTGCCTCACAAAGTACTGAGCCTATTCGCGAAGGACTCGTATCCATGCTGAGCCCTGCGATCGACACGCTCCTGGTTTGTTCGCTTACCGCGCTGGCCATCCTGGTAACAGGCGTATGGCAAACCTCCGATGCCAATGGCGTTTCACTCACGGCAACGGCTTTTCAATTAGCACTTCCGGGCGTCGGAAAATATCTGCTTCTTTTGTGTGCATTCTTTTTCGCCATCACCTCTTTGTTTTCCTACTCCTACTACGGGAGCAAAGCGCTTTCCTTCCTTATTGGAGTCAAAGCCAGCAAGTATTACGATTATTTTTATCTGATAACGATTATCGTGGGTGCGGTCGCCTCCATGACCGATGTGATGAATGTGATTGATATAGCCTACGCCTTGATGGCTGTGCCTACGATGGTTTCAGGATTTCTATTAGCTCCAAAAGTACTTAAAGAAGCAAGGTCCTACTTTGAGAGAATGAAGAAGGATTTATGAGACATCAATATCAAGATAGATGTCATCCTGGTACTTATGTCCTAAGTCTAAAAGCTGATTCTCAGATATTTCATTTCTTTTTTGTAAATTCGCTGCCCCCGTAAAAGGGGCACCTTAAATCCAACCTTTAACCCTAAACTAAAATCTATGAGAAATTTAGTCCTAGTACTGTTTTGTGCTGCGATCGTGACGAGTTGCACCAAAAAGCCAGAGGAACAAACTGCAGCGCCGGTCGTGACGGAAACAAAGCCTGCTCCAGTGGAGATTGCCGATCCAAAATACACAGAGATTGGCAAGGCATTTTCCGCCAATCTTTCTTCCGGCGACATTGATGCCATGATGGCAAGTTATGCGGACAATGCTGTTTACGTATGGTCAAGCGGAGATAGCCTCTCCGGTAAGCAAGCCATTATTGATTATTGGAAAGAACGTCGGGGAAAAGTGATTGAAACCATTACTTATCCCAACAGCGTATGGCTCCCTATCAAAGTAAACCAACCTCAGAGTGTAGAAGCACCTGGCACCTGGCTTCTGGCCTGGAACCAAGTGGCAGTGAAATATAAAAACGGCAAGGAACTTTCATTTTGGTCACATTCAGACTATCACTTCAACAACAATGACAAAATTGATCGCGTGATCCAGTATATTGATCGGGCGCCCATCAATGCGGCGCTTGCCTCGAAGAAATAATTATTTGAATGATCCAAAAAAAAGCGCTCCGGAATATCGGGGCGCTTTCTTTTTTCAAGAGCCACTGTCTTATATCTAACTTCTAACTTCCAACATCCACCGAAACCTCATGGCGGTCCTTGTTATAAGGATAATCAAACAGCCCATGCTCCTTGATGGCGGTCTCCACTTTGTGGGGCACAAATTTTTCCCAGCCAATCTCCCCTTTGCGAATCATCGCCAACACGTTATCTGAAATGATGTGTAGGTTGGTTACATTCGCATCCTGAATGTCCTCCATTTTGTTGTTATCCATCAGGTACCGGAAAAGATTTTTGGTATTAGCCGGCAACTGTTCTTCAAAATCCTTCAACGTGTATAATTCATGGGAGTCCTTTTTCCAGGCCGGGTAGATATACAGTTTTACATTCGTGCCGAACAGGGAGGCAAAGCTCTCCATGATACCGCCCCTCAGGTTTTCGTAAGTTTTTTCTTCAAATACTTTCTGCAGTGCATAAATACCAAGAATAATTCCAGTCTTCTTTCCTTTGGTAATCTTGGCGAGATAGTCTACGAGCCGATAGTATTCAAAATAGTTAGATATCAACACCGTCTGACCCAGGGAACAAATAATGTCAGCGCGATAGAGAAAATCCTTTTCATCAATCTTACCGTCCGCACCCAAATCGGCAAGCGTCAATTCAGTCAGCACAACGATTTTTGAACGATCGACATCCGGTTCATGTTTGAAATGCCTTCGTGACGTCAGCAGCATATCCACATTCACGTGCGTCACAGGTCTGAAGCGGCCACGCAATACAAGCACATTTTTTTTGTAGAGCACTTCAGAAGGTTGCAACACGGTTCCGTCCGGGCCAAACATGGTTGCTTTCGTCAATCCATTCTTCACCAGCTTAAGAGCCATCAGGCGATTGTCAACCTTGAAGTCGGGACCGTTCATTCTGAACATATCAACCTCCAGCCTTCGCGTGGTCAACCCATCCAGCAGCGACATCATGATCTCTTCCGGATCCATTAAAAACATGCAGCCATATAACATATTTACCCCAAGGGTTCCAACCGCATATTGCTGCTGCAGTGAGTCGTTGTCATGCATCTTTACATGGGCAACACATTCATTGTACTCTCCCCTGGGATGAGTTTGAAACCGAAGTCCAACCCAACCATGACCCTGATTCGTTCGTTCGTAATTCAGGGCTTCAATAGTGTCGGAGAATGCAAAGAACCGCGTCTGCTCCATACGGTGCGGCAATCGTTCCAGTAACAAGGCATATTCTTTCTCTAACATACTCACCAATCGGTCTTCGCAGACATAACGCTCACAATGACCATAAATGGCGTCGGAGAATTTCATATCGTAAGCTGAGATGGTCTTTGCCACTGTACCAGAGGCGCCCCCTACCTTAAAAAAATTGGCCGCTACTTCCTGTCCGGCTCCGATTTCCGCAAATGAACCGTAAATCGAGTTACTTAAGTTGATTTGCAGGGCCTTCTCCTGTGTGGTCAGTGTTTTGCGCTCGTCCATATCAGTTTAAAAAATTCTAATGGTCAAATTTACGCTTCTTATAAGAATCATTAGTAATGATTCGGAAAGTTAATAAAGGTCACAGCGTGTCAACGTCTTTTTGATAATTTTGGTTTAAGGCCTATTTTGCCTGCAAATCAAAATTTTACATGTCCAATCGGGGTAACTTTTCCAGTCGATTAGGTTTCATCCTGGCTGCTGCCGGATCAGCCGTGGGGCTGGGCAACATCTGGCGCTTCCCCTATCTCGCAGGAACCAATGGGGGCGCCGGCTTCCTTCTCATCTATTTGCTATGCGTCTTAATGCTCTGCTTTCCCGTCATGGTAGGTGAAATTGCGATTGGACGTAAAGCCGGAAGCGATGCCTACGGATCCTACCAAAAGTTAGGTGGTGGCAAATGGGGTTATCTGGGCTTATACGGAATTCTGGCTGGCATTCTGATTCTCTCCTACTACAATGTAGTCGCCGGTTGGGCATTCGGATATTTCCTTGAAATCTCCTTTGGAAACCTCCTGAATCATGAGGACTTCGGGAGCTTCTTTGGTGAATATGTCAACGCGATCGGACCGCTCTTCTTGTTTTCATTGGGATTTATGATCATCACCGCAGTCATCGTGGCGCAGGGAATTGCCAAAGGCATAGAAGCTGCCAATAAAATCATGATGCCAGGATTATACATCATTCTCATCGGCCTCATCATCTACAGCCTCACACTGCCGAATGCCATAGAAGGTGTAAAATTCTATCTCGTACCCGACTTCAATGCGATCCATTCAAAAACAATTTTCTATGCACTGTGTCAAGCATTCTTCTCACTTTCATTGGGGATGGGTTGCCTTGTCACTTATGGATCCTATGTCACCAAAGATCAGAACATCGTTAAATCAGCCGTCATTATTTCAATGGCAGATACATCAGTGGCTTTCCTTGCGGGACTGATGGTATTCCCTTTAGTATTCTCCCTTGGCGCAGAGCCTGGACAGGGACCTAAACTTATTTTTGTAATACTAACACAGTCCTTTCAAAGCATGGGGCCTGTCATCGGCAGAATCGTCGGAGGTTCGTTCTTTCTGCTGATATGCTTTGCTGCCTTGACATCCACTATTTCACTGCTGGAAGTTCCTGCGGCGTATTTTGTAGATCAAAAAAAATTACCCCGCAAAGCAGTAGTCTGGGGGGTGGCCGGGCTCATTTTTGTGTTGGGTCTCCCTAGTATGTTTAGTCAGGGCCTTATTCCTTTTCTGAATAAACTTCCTATTCATAATTCTCCGGACTTCCTTTCATTTTTAAGTGACATGTGTGATATCATGCTAATATCAGGCGGATGTATCATGTGTCTTTTTATAAGAAACCGGTGGAAGGTTGGTAATCTGAATGACGAACTAATGATTGGCAATGCGGGATATGCCGGCTCCTTTGTTCAGGGCTACATCAACTTTGCCATCTCATGGGTATGCCCGATCCTGCTGGGAATTCTTTCTACCCTGGTGATCATTGACAAATTCTTTGGGTTGGAGTGGCTTTTCAGAAATTAATTTGAAAATGGGGCAACCCGAACACTGATACTGGATATTCTATCTCAGATTAAACCGTGAAGATCATTTTCAAATTAGTCAATTTTCAAAT